>JAFSVJ010000013.1 GCA_017445025.1 Abditibacteriota bacterium
GATTAGCTTTCAAATCTCCTAAAAGTCACCCCTAAAAGTTTCGTAAACTCAACTTTTTGGGGAACCCCGACTAAAATCTGTAATTTTTCCTACGGAAAACCCCCATATTTTAGCGATTTGAACAAAAGGTAATTTGGAATAATTATACTTTATAAATTATGCATTTATATTTCTAATTTGATATATTTTTAATTATGTGGTAAAATATAATTGGAAATAAAAAAATATAAAAATATATTTTGAGGTATAAAACATGAGTGCTATTGAACTCAAAAACGCTGACGGCATAGCTATGCCCAACCCGGTAATCGGTGTTTTCTCACCCGGAGACTTTAGAGTTTCCGCAGACGACAGAGAAAGATGTAGAAATATTGTCCAAATGGTAGCTGACAAAATTGCTGCCGAAGTAAAACTTCCCAACGGTGAACCCTGCAAGGTTGTTTACTCACGAACCCTTGTTGACGGAGAACCCACAGCAGATATAGTTGCCGCTCAATTTATTGATGCCGGTGTTAATATTCTTGTTTGTTGTCCCGACACTTGGTCCTTCCCTCAACCCACAGCCCTTTCCTTCTTTGCTCACTTCTCTGACGATACTCCCATAAACATTACCTGTGGTAACTCAGGTCCAAAGCCGGGAGTTGTTTATGCTCACGCTCTTGTTGGTGCAATGGCACAATATTCTCGCCTTGCTCACCTAAATGTTGGTTCTTGGCCCGACAGAGGTATGAACCCGGAAATGAAAGAGTCTACAGCAAAAGACCTTATCGATTGGTGTTACGCCGCTGTCACCAAAGTTTACTACAAAGGTAAAAGAATCTGTATGTTTGGCCACGACGCCATGGGTATGGAAACAGCTCTTCAACATGTAATCCCCACAAGAAAAGCTTTCGGTATTGAAATTTGCAGAACGGATATGAAAATCCTTGCAGACCTCTACAACATGGAAGCCTACGATAAAGAAGAATTAAAAGCTTTGAGAAACTGGATTGAAACCAAATCCGGTGCCATTAAATTTGATGATGAATCCACCAGCGAACTCTTTGACAAGTCTCTTTCTCTATACTTAATTGTAAGAGATTACTTGAAAGACTACAACGCCATTGGTGGTGGATTTATGAACCAATTAGAGTGGGCTTCTCTTCCTAAGGGTAAAGTTATACCTTTACCTGTTATGGATATTGCGGAATCTCTCTTTAACTCCACTTTTGACCACAACGGTCCTAAGATGCCTACACCATTTGCCACGGAAGCTGACTGTCAAGCTCTCTTAACCATGCTTGTATTCTCAGGTTTAACCGCAGGAAAGTCTCCGCTCTTTATGGACTTTAGAAAGGTTTGGGAACCATGGCAAATTCAAAAATTCGCAAAAGAAAACGGTTTATCTCTTCCTGATGCCGATTGGGTTAAATACGGATTTGTTGACGGAAACAACTCAGGGTCCGCAGGTCTTGACTGGGCAGGTATGCCGGGAGACAGTATTGACAAGATTATGAAGAATGTTTCCTACTTCCCTGTTGATCATGGTTACTTCCGTGGTGGCGGAAACTCCGTTCACTTCTTAACCCCCGGTGGAATTGAAGGTATTGCCGGAAGACTTATGTATTCAGATCTTTCAGGAATGTTTTCAATGTCTTGGGACGAAGCTAAAACTGCTGACGTTCCCGTAGACTTTGCAGAGGGCTTTATGCACTTAACAGACTACGGTTGGCCACACACATTCGTTATGCCTAAATACGCTACAATGAACGAATACAAACAACTTCCTCCCGCCAACCACTTCCACATGATTGAAGGCTTAGCTCCCGCAAGACTTGAATACTGGATGGACCTTGCCAATGTTTTGAGCCACGCAGGTTGGACAGCAAGACCTAAATATGTTGAAGGCGTTGACAGACCAACTCCAATTCTCTATGTTGCCAACGGTGGCGAAGACACTGCCAAAATGTTGCTTAAAAAATAATTAGCAATAAAACAAAGCCCCTTTCCTGCGAAAGGGGCTATTTAATTTTAAAAAAATGAAATTCCCTTTATTTATAATTTTTCTTTTAATATCTATAAACATAAATGCTTTTGATCTGCCGGAGAGTTATAACACGGATATTAACCATATTTACGAAGTGTCACCGGTGAGAGATCAGAAAGGTCTTGGCTCATGTTGGGCTTTTGCTCCCTGTGGGTCTATGGAAGCTTGTGCCATAAAAAAATACGGAAAAGCCCAGATTCTTTCACCTTTAAACATAGTTAACAAAAACCCATACCCTAATTTATCTATCTATAAAGGTGGAAATTATGATAAAACCATGGCATATCTCTTTCAGCTCATAGGTCCGGTGGAAGAAAAATATGATCCCTACAAGCCTCCCTATTCATCTCCTAAAACTCAGCCCTCACCTTGCGGATACAGTGAGGATGTTTACATTCTTTCCGATGATCTGGGTGGATTTGATGAAGAAGAATTAAATTCCGTAAAAATGGCTGTAGGTATATATGGCGGTGTGGTGGTTTCTTATTTTGATGATGAAAGAAATTACTATTCCTCTGACAGAAAGAATTATTTTTGCCCATATACAAACCACTCAAATCACCAAATTGTAATTATAGGTTGGGATGATAGTTATTCCAAAAAGCATTTCAGACATTATCCCAAAAAGGACGGAGCGTTTTTGGCAAAGGGCTCTTGGGGAACGAAAATCAACAAGGGCTTTGTGTGGGTTTCTTATGAGGATGCCAATCTCTCCAACGCTGTTTGTTATACATATAGCAAAGTGGAGGATGTGCCATATAAAAACATTCTTTCTTACGTAAAAAGTTCTGCTGTGGACACATATTTTTATCCAAAATCAAGGGATGTTTACGGAAAGGTTTTATATAATAATATTGGCTGTGAAATAAAGGCTCTGAGAGCATATATTCCGGAAAAAAGTGAGTGCAAAGTTATGCTCTATGTGGATGATATATTAAAATATGAAGACACCAAAGAAATGAACTGGGGAGGATATAGGACTTTTTATTTGGACAGTCCCGTGAAGGTTGAGAAAAACAACAAAGTTGCTTTTGTAATCAGGTTTACGGGGAAGGATAAGTATGGAACTCTGCCTGTGGAAATGCCCGATAATGAGTATAGAGCTGTGTTGAAAAAAAGGTGTAATTTTGTGTCCTGGAACGGAAGAGACTGGAAAGAAGCACCTTATAATATAGGAGTGGGTATATTGTATTAACCCCCACGAAAAAATCCTTAGATTTTTTCGTTGCCCCCCTGAGGGGGGCAAAAATGATTTCCCTTTAACTTTGGATATGTTTATAAATATATGCTCTTAATAATAAGAAATTTCCCTCTAACTCCCTTTTTTCCTATGCTTCTATTTCCATTCCCAAAAAGTTTCACTTTGTTCAACTTCTCGGGTTGAATTGCGGCAAAAAAGCACCGCTTTTTTGTAAAAACGACAACTGCTTGTCGTTTTTAGCAAGAGCCGGAAAATCTATGATTTTTCGGTGCCCGACGGCAAAAATCTTTATCACTAAAGATTTTTGACTAGACC
>JAFSVJ010000014.1 GCA_017445025.1 Abditibacteriota bacterium
GATGCCATAGTATTTTTGGATAACACTCTCTATTCCGCCTGTCAAACTCTTTTTCCTACATATAACATCTTAAAAAACACAAAAATCATAACTCACTCCAACAACGACGAACAGTTCCCGGAAAACTATGATATTTGCAGATTGGCATATAATATTGAAGATTATATATCAACCACCACACAACTGTTAAAGGACCTGTTATCAAAGAAACAACCCACCAAAACCACATACACCATTGACTTTACTATAATTGGTGAAGAGAATTTAAGATAAAAAAGGGCTTTATTCAAGCCCTTTTAAATGTTAAAAACAAACTATAGTTTATCCTGTTCATCAGGATTATAATATGGTGAAAATGCACCTTGCAAATCACCTAAATCATTATCTGTCCATGGTGCAAACAAATATGAATCTCTCTTAAAATACTTGGCATGTCCATCACAGAATGTGACATTTCCACCGTCATTGTGTCTGTTAGCACCACCCAGTCTGATATCAAATCTCCAAGCCTCATTTCTTGTGCAATTGTTATTTAACTCTTGACATGCATCTTGAATATATACCAATTCGGAAGGATGTGAAATTTGAGATAAAGAATAAGGTGAAGATCGTTTTACTTGATTTCCATCATAAACTAAATGGTAATTATATGCATAACCTGTTAAATCTTTTCTTCCTGAAGGACAAACAAAAATGTTTACATTTTTAACATAGGGATAAATAGCATCTCTCCAAGACCAAGCATTATAAACCCCAATATTGGCAATACTAATTTTAAATTTTGTTCCCGGAACATCAGGAGCCCCATATCCAAAGGTTTCAGGCATGGTTTCGTCATAATCGTCCACATAGAGCATGGTTGCTGTTCCGATTTGTTTACAGTTAGACAAACAATTGGCACTTCTTGCTTTTTCTCTTGCCTGTGCAAAAACAGGGAACAGTATGGCAGCTAATATTGCTATGATAGCAATAACTACCAACAATTCGATTAAGGTAAAACCTTTAAACTCAGATTTTTTAGATGGTCTGAACCATTTTTCTAAAAAGAAAAACATTTTATACCTCCATATCAACAAAACTGTCTGACAGATTTTTAAAAGTTATATGTCAATCTGCCTGTTAGTTTTCCTCTTTACAACTATATTATACCACTTTTAAGAGTAAAATGTCAAGATATTTTTATACATTTTTGTCAAAAATACAAAAAAAGTTATTCGAATAACTTAAAAATTGACTTTTATGTTATTAATATGATATAATATATTTGATAAGGAGTAATATCAATGAATAAAAAAGAAATTATTATAAACTTTATTAAAGAAAACATAAAGCAAGGGAAATACAAGCCCGGCTCTAAAATTATGTCTGAAAATATGATGATAGAGTATTTAGGTGTAACTCGTTATTGTGTTAGAGAAGCTATTATTGATTTATGTAAAGAAGGGATAGTTGAAAAAAAACAAGGATCGGGTTCATATATTACAGATAAAATAGGAGAAAAATATATTATCATTGCCATAACAGAATTTGACTATTTCAACCAATCGGGTAAATTCTTTAGTATTTTTATTGAAAGAATGAAAGAAGAGATCTCTAATATGGGATATAAAGCTGTTATAACTCTGTTGGATAGTAATAAAAAAGAAGATACCGATATTTTTAAACATATAAATCAAAAGCCCGAAGATGCTATAGGGTTAATAAACATCTCTAATGACAAAACCTATTCTACTCTTGAAGAGAGAAACATTCCTATCATTCAATTTATAGGAGAAACCTCACCTTATCCTTTCATAAAATTTGATTTATTTGACTATCTTACAACCACAAAAAGACTTCTTGACATATACAAACTAAACAACATTCAAGTATATACATATCCCATTAATTCTTATTCTTCCCTATATCAAATAATATTAAAGGACCTTTTTGGAAAAGACTTAATTGAGATACCACAAGAGAAAACCAACAAAACCTTAGCAACAAAAATAGAAAAACATATAAAAAATATTAAAACTCCACCGGATGCCATAGTATTTTTGGATAACACTCTCTATTCCGCCTGTCAAACTCTTTTTCCTACATATAACATCTTAAAAAACACAAAAATCATAACTCACTCCAACAACGACGAACAGTTCCCGGAAAACTATGATATTTGC
>JAFSVJ010000015.1 GCA_017445025.1 Abditibacteriota bacterium
GCTTATCTTATCTATACCCCTCCTTGAAATCTCAAGGGAGGAACCCTTGGGTTTCAACGGGTCTAGTCAAAAATCTTTAATGGTAAAGATTTTTGTCGTCGGTCACCGAAAAATCGTAGATTTTCCGGCTCTTGCTAAAAAAGCAAAGCAGTTTGCTTTTTTACAAAAAAGCGATGCTTTTTTGCCGCAATTCAACCTTTATCAAAAGGGGAGATATAACTCTCAAAGGCCTATATTCTGTAAAACCAATCCAAATTTATAGAGTGCAACTATTGTGCATTAATTATCACATATAATGAATTCTATCCTTATTTGCATCCAAAAGTCTTTGATTATACTCATCTCCACCATCTACATTGGCAGACATAAATACAGGAGGCTCAAAGCCTTTCTTAACCAGAATATCAACGGTCTTAGCTACGATTGAATTCATAACCACCAAACCGGAAACTGAAGACATAGGAGATACTTTTTGAGGGAAATTATCTATTTCTACCACAGCATCACCGTAAGGAGCCATATTGTCTATAATCAGGTCACAAAAATCAGTAAACTTTTTGCCTGTAGAGTGTCGACTGGTGACCTTTGAAGAATAATCTATACTTGTAACACCTATGACTGTTATATTTCTCTCTTTAGCTCTCTTTGCCATATCAATAATTACAGCATTTCTTCCGGAAACAGAGGATAAGAACAATACATCTCCGTCTTTTATAGGACTTTGGTCAAGCAAAACCTCACCTATTCCTTCAATCCTTTCAAATTGACTTGTTTGTGTCATTGGGGTGACAAACAAATTCATCCCCTGTGGATATATAGGATTTATAAGCATAAGGCCACCGGTTCTATATACCATTTCCTCAGTCAAAATAAAGGAATGGCTGGCACCAAAAGAAAATATACTCTTGCCTTCTATGATTGCACCGGCAACTATCTCAGCTGCCCGGTTTATATTTTCATTCTCTTTCTCTTTTAGATTTTTTAAAGTATCAATAACTATATCTATATAATTCATTAATATCCTCTTTCGTTAAACTGCTTAACATAATTATTGTAAATCTCCACACCATTTGGCTTATTTACAGATTCAAACATGGTTGGAGGGTTGCCTTCCTTGCCCAAAATTTCGGCACAGGTTCCCATAATAAGCCAACCGGCTATAATCATAGACACACCGGAAATGGGAAGGATTTTGTGGTCAAAACCGGGACATTCCACACAGGCATCACCGAAAGGTGCTCCGTTATCTATAACTATATCCACCACATCAAGAAGCTTTTTTCCGCTGGGGTGTGTAGCCTCAACTTGACTTGTGTATTCCAAGCTGGTAAATCCTATGGTAGTTATTTCCAATTCCTTACAAGCAAGAGCTAAATCCACATATTGATTTGTCTTTCCGGAAACAGAACCCACAAACATTATATCCCCTTTTCTTATATTGGAAGCCTTAAGAGCCAAAAGGGTGGTTTCATAAGGAATCTCCGGTTTATCTTTACCTAAACCTTCAGTTCTGCATTCAGGAACAGCTGCATCCCAATTAAAAGAAAAAGAAAATTTCTTTACTGAAGCCAAACCACCGGCTCTGTTCAAAAAATCGTCTTCATTGGCGTGACCAACTCTAAAGAAATATATTAAATTCTTATTTCTTATTGCATCCGCACAAACCTTAGCTGCCTTATCTATACTATCCGGATTCTTCTCATAAAAGTCACAAATTCTTCTCACTTGGTTTAAATAATCTAATTTAATCATTTTTTATCATCTCCATTATCTTCAGTATTTATTTTTTGACCAAATTTTGATTCGGTGCCATTTAACAATCTTTGAATATTGGATTTGTGGGTAAATATTATACCTAAAAACAAAATACCACCCACCACCTTATATGCCAAAGGAGAATTAAAATATTTTACAAATACAAACATTAAAAATACACTTAAGGCTCCTAAAATTGAACCCAAAGACACATATCTTGTTATTGCCAATACCAATAAAAAGACACCATATCCAATAAGAGCCCCACGCCAATCCAAACCTATTATCACACCTAAAGCTGTGCAGACCCCTTTTCCACCTTTAAATTTCAAAAAGCAAGAAAAAGTATGCCCTAATACCGCTAATACTCCACAAATAACGGTAAGCCAACCTGTGACTTCATTATCAAAACCTTTAAACAACAAATGACTTGCCAAAAATGTTGGAATAAAACCTTTTAGGACATCCAAAACAAAAACCAAATATCCTATAGGCTTTCCGCAAACCCTTATAACATTTGTTGCACCTATATTCCCTGAACCATAATCCCGGACATCAACACCTTTAATAACCTTACCGGCAATAAGCCCAAAAGGTATCGCCCCTATAATATAAGAGCATAGAAAAAATAATATCATATACATAGAATTCATTATTAGTTTTTGCGATCCTTTTTCCCTTGCTTAAATATTAATTTAATAGGAGTTCCTTCGTATGGATACACCTGTCGCAATCTATTTTCAAGGTATCTTCTGTAAGAAAAATGTGCCAACTCAACATGATTTACTGTAATAACAATCTTAGGAGGTTTAACATCCACCATAGTGGCATACTTAATCCTCAAATCCTTACCCTTTCTTGAATATGGGTGATCATCTATTGCGTCTTGAAAAATCTTATTGAGTTCGCCTGTTGATACTCTCATAGAATGGTTTTGAGTAATCTTAATAGCTTTATCAATAGCGGGGGCAATACCTTTTTTGGTTAATGCAGAAGTAAAAACGATAGGAGCATAACTCATAAAAGGTAAATCCTTTCTTATCTGTTCCGCAAATTGTTGTGTAGAAATCTCCCCACATAAATCCCATTTGTTTACAACTATCATACAAGCTCGACCGCTTTCGTGAGCAAAACCCGCAACTCTCTTGTCGCCGTCTCTTAATCCTTGGTCACCATCTATGATAATCATTGCAACATCGCTTCTTTCCATAGCTCTTATGGCTCGCAGAACCATATAATATTCCAAAGAACCTTGAACTTTACCGGATTTTCTGATCCCTGCTGTGTCCACAAAAACCAGTTTTTGGCCATCTTTCCAATCTATAACCGTGTCCACAGCATCTCTTGTGGTTCCCGCAATATCGGATACTATAACTCTGTCCTTTCCGGCAATAGCATTTATCATAGAAGATTTACCCACATTGGGACGACCTACCACAGCTAATTTTATATAATCCTCCGGGAAAGGATTCATGTTTCCTTCAGGCACAGCATTAATAGCTTCATCCAAAAGGTCTGCCACACATCGACCATTTAAAGCAGAAATAGGAACAATATTGTCAAATCCCAATTCATAAAATTCCGCACTGTCCCATTCTCTTATAGCATTGTCAGCCTTATTTGCGGCAACAACCACAGGCTTTCCGCAAAATCTCAATTTTTCCGCAACTTCGTAATCGAGAGGGTGGATTCCGCTTTTGGCATCTACACAAAATATTATTACATCTGCCTCATCTACTGCGGCTTGAGCTTGCTCTGTGACGGATTTTATAATGGGATTATCCTCATTTTCAAAGATAATACCACCTGTGTCCACAATTGCAAACTCCACACCGTTCCATTCGGCTTCGGCATACATTCTATCCCTAGTTACACCTACTTGGTCTTCGATAATTGCAAGTCTATATCCTATTATTCTGTTAAACAAAGTGGATTTCCCTACATTAGGACGTCCCACTATTGCAACTAAAGGTTTACTCATTTCTACACCAAATTATAAATCTATAACCACAGATTCCATAATATATAAGTCTTTAACATAAACTGTTAAATATCCGTCACTATACTCATAAGCTATATTTGTGGAATTGGGAACAAGCTCCACGTTCTTGGGCTCTTTATCTATTTTAATCTTAAATTTAACATTTGCGGACGGTATATCTTCCACCATAAAAGGTCTGTCTATAGAAGATGATACTGAACCTGTATTAACTAAGTTAACGATTAATTTTTCGTCTTTTTCTCTCAAATTATAAAATACATAAAAAGGAGATTCAAAATCTTTTATTATAAAGTCAAAAGAAAGCTTCTTCATAATTTCATCAAACAAAGCTCTTGTCTGTGGGAAATTTGTATCTTGATAATTTGTAAAGAATTCAGAATAAATGCCTACTGCAACTCCTTTTCCGTATTTGTTAAAGGTAATAAAAGGAGCACTTTCGTCCACTTTCCAATTACTTTTAATTACATATTTATATACTTCTGCCTCGGTGGATTCAACATGTGAATAAGGACAGAACATACCCGTCATTCTGTCATTAACTTCTACGTTAAACCATGTATTGCTTCGAACGGGATTAAAATTCTCATCCATTTTCTCACTCTGAACCAAAGGAGAATCATCCTTAACTCCCAATAAGTCACCGAAAACTCTACCCGCATTTAAGCCGGAGATTATAACCTTTCCACCCTTTTCCACATACTCAGAAATATTTTTGATAAATTCATCATCAAATCTATATTGATCGTTAATGATTATAAGTTGAAAATCATCCAACTTTCCTTTAATCATGGAAGGGGTAAAAATATCAAAATGATAATGATTCTCGGAAAGGAGTTGACTTGCACCGATACCTTTTCTCATAAAAGGTTGCTTGATATTCAAATCCAACAAGTTTGGGAGAACCTTTGTGTCGTCAAAATAATCATCGGGATTAATTATAACACCTATTTGGCGAACAGAATTACTGTGACGAGAAATATCTGCTCTGTCTTTAACAAATTTACTAATCTTTCCGTAATCATTGCATGTCCAATCGTTTAAAAGACCGTTTTCCCAAGGCCTGTCATAAATCATACAAGCACCGCCGGCAGATAATATCAAAGCACATTCTTGGGTTAAATGCAAAATACTTTTGGTTTCTCTTGTAATATTGGCATCACCGGCAGAAAATCCCCAAGTCATTAAATCCCAATCTCTCTGTCTGTTGGTCAAAAAATGACCTTCCAAAAGAGCGGACATTTGACCGAATGTAGGGTTTAAGTCACCGGAGATGTAATCTGTGCCGGGTTCCTCATCAAGTGGAGCACCGTAAGTGTAAAGCCAATTTGATATATACAAACATTCCGGTTTCTTGTTATGAACCGCATCAGCAACCTTTTTGGTATTGGCCATAAAGAGCTTTCTGTGATACCAAGCGAAAGTATGCCAGTTAGGGTCGTTTCTATCTGTTGGTGCATCTATACCATATTTTGCTTTAAAATCTTCTCTACACCTATCACAATAACAAGGCATTAGTGACCAACCGTCACCATCTACCCAGAAACCGTCTACATCATATTTTTCTATAATCTCCATAAGTTGGGGAATCATATATTCATCATAGTAGGGACTGTTTTGACAAACAGATCTTAAAATAGTTTTCCCCCACCTATTGCCTTCCGGGTCTTTAACTTCCCAATCGGGATGAGCATCTAAACAAGCAATATCAAAAACACCGCTGTAATGCATACCGAGTTTGATACCCAAATCATGACACACTTGGGAATGTATCTTTAAGGCATCCTTAACAATTCCGGGAGAAGGAAAACCCACCTCTGTAGGCCAAGAGGTATAACCTGCATGTCCTTTACAATCACATTGGATCCAATCCGGCTTGATTATCTCCAAAGATTGTTTGAGATTATCATAAGTAAGTTTAGAACCCAATTCGGTATTGTTTTTATTAGCGTGAATGTCGTAGTGAATACCGAAATCTACATTGTCATGCCAATTCATAATTTAAATCCTTATTATTCTGCCAATTCCAAATCAGCTTCCTTAACCAAAAGTTTATAATCCAAATGGTATTGCTTTTGTTCCGCAGTGAGTGACCTTCTGTTTTCTTCTGAAAGACCGGAAAGCCATCTCTCTTTCTCAAGTTTCTCTATTTCCTTGTGTCTTACCAAAAAATCTGAAGGTAATGACTCTCTGTCAATATTAATAACATAACTTCCGTCAATGGCATCTTTGGCAACTACACCGGTCAATCCACCAAAGAAATTATAATATGTTTTGTCTTCAAATTCCTGAGGAGTTGCTTCTCTTGCTTTGATTTTAACTTTATCACCGATTTTAAAACTCATTTTTATACCTATTTTTATATTTAATAATCATAACTATTATACCACAATTTAGGTTTTTTTTCAATTCAATAATAAAAATCCCCCTTTTCAAAAAGGGGGTAATGGTGCATAACACAGGGATATTCAGATTTATGCATCAGATAAATCTCCCTCCCTCACCAAGGTTGAATTGCGGCAATCTCGGGGTCCC
>JAFSVJ010000016.1 GCA_017445025.1 Abditibacteriota bacterium
GCAAATATCATAGTTTTCCGGGAACTGTTCGTCGTTGTTGGAGTGAGTTATGATTTTTGTGTTTTTTAAGATGTTATATGTAGGAAAAAGAGTTTGACAGGCGGAATAGAGAGTGTTATCCAAAAATACTATGGCATCCGGCGGAGTTTTAATATTCTTTATATGTCTTTCAATTTTTGTGGCTAAAGATTTGTTGGTTTTATCCTGTGGGATTTCAATTAGGTCTTTTCCAAAAAGATTCTTTAATATAATTTGATAAAGAGGAGTATAAGTTTTGTAAGGATATGTATATACTTGAATGTTGTTAAGATTATATTTATCAAGGAGTTTTTTTGTGGCTATGAGATAGTCAAATAAATTAAATTTGACGGAAGGATATGGTGATGTTTCTGCTATAAATTTAATAATAGGTATATTTCTTTCTTCAAGTGTAGAATAGGTTTTGTCATTTGAAATATTTATTAATCCTATAACATCTTCAGGCTTTTGAGTTATATGTTGAAAAATATCAATATCTTCTTTACCGTTTGTATCCAACAGAGTTATAACAGCTTTATATCCCATATTAGAGATCTCTTCTTTCATCCTTTCAATAAAAATACTAAAGAATTTACCTGTTTGGTTGAAAAAGTCAAATTCTGTTATGGCAATGATAATATATTTTTCTCCAAGTTTATCAGTAATATATGTACCGCTGCCGGACCGTCTTTCTATAATACCTTCAATGAATAAATCTTTTAGGGCTTCTCTGACAGAATATCTGGATACTTTTAGATATTCTGAGAGCATAGGTTCACTCATTATTCTTGTGCCTTTTGTGTATTTTCCGCTTTTAATATTTTCGTTTATAAAAGCCAATACTTTTTCTTTTCCTGTCATTTTTACCTCTTTTTTTAAACTGTCTTACAGCTTTATTATAACATTTTTGAAAAAATATGTCAAATCTATTGACTTTTTAGTTTTAAAAGTGGTATAATATAGTTGTAAAGAGAAAGACTAACAGACAGATTGAAATCTTGATTTTTAAAATCTGTCAGACAGTTTGTTAAAATGGAGGTATAAAATGTTTTTCTTTTTAAGAAAATGGTTCAGACCATTTAAAAAATCTGAGTTTAAAGGGTTTACCCTAATTGAGTTATTGGTTGTTATAGCAATTATTGCTATTTTGGCAGCCATCTTATTCCCCGTGTTTGCACAGGCTAGAGAAAAAGCCTTTGCAACTCAATGTTTAAGCAATATGAAACAGATGGGCACCGGTTTATTGCTTTACATTGATGATTTCGATCAAACTTTCCCCATTGTTAGAAGTGACAACCCAAGATGTGTTTACATTTGGCCTCATGAAGCATATAACACAGTTAAAGGAAATTATGTCAATAATAGTGAAAGTTCTCTTGCGATAGGTTTTATGGCTCTTGAACCATATGTCAAGAATAAAAACCTTTTTGTATGTCCTCATTATTATGGTAATTGGGATCAAGCTACTGAATCAATGGGCGGTGATTGGAATAACTCTACATGTTATGAATTTCGATTAACTTTTAGTCAACTTAGAATGACACAATTAACAAAAACAGCTCCAGTGTTAAATGAAGTGAGTCTTTGGGCTATGTTAGGTGATTCAAATGTTCCTTATCCTCATAATGGTGGAATGAATATTACTTTTTCTGATGGACATGCTAAATTTTATAAATTTGGTGTTCCCTTTACAAATCGACAAACCTATTTAGCAACTTATGATTATTTAGATAGTGTTTGTAATTAGACAAAATGTTATTTTATGGAAGGGGAGGCAAGCCCCTTCTTATTTTTATTATAAGGATTTATACTATGAAAAAAATATTATTATTGTTCTTTTGTTTTCTTATAACAAGTTGTTTGTTTGCAAATCCTTTGAAAATAGCTCAAGTCTATTCTATGATGGATAATTATCAATGGAAAAATACCTTTGATCCTTATGTAGGGGATAGTATCTTAGATAAGTATGAAGCCACGGAATTTAATACACTTGCACAAAAATTACAAGATTATGATATAGTTTTGCTTGGTGTTTGTGCTAATTATTATGGGCAAATAGATTTTAATTCCAATAAGGAATATATTGACAATTATTTAAAATCCGGTGGTATCATATTTGTGACAGACGCCAATTATGGCTCTGCCGAAAATTGGATACACGATTTTTATCCAGAGACTCTATATCAAGCCGGCGGTGAGAGTGACGGTGAAAGCGGATCAATTCTTTTTGCACAACATCATCCAATTATTTCCGATTTGATAGGAGGGGACATACCACCTCTTGCTTGGGGAAGAGTAAAAAATGCTGACGGTTATAAAGTTTTATATGTTTCCGGCAACCAAAGACCTCACATGGTTTATAAAGAAATCGGTAAAGGAATTGTAATAGTATCTCCTTCCGGTTTAGGTTGGAATATGTTTAAGTTCCTTAAAAATACCTATAATTATGTTCATAATCCTGTCAGATTGGCAAACATAGAAAACCCTGTCACAGAACCAACACTAAATATTAACAAAGCTACAGGTCAAAGTTTAAATTTTGTTTACGGAAAAGAAGGTGTTAAAACAGATTGGTCTGTGACTTCAGATAAAACCGGTTTTAGATTTAAATTCACATGTTACGATAATAATATTAAAGATATAGTAATAAACCAAAAAAACAGGGATGACAAAGTTTTTCTTGATGATTGTGTGGAAGTTTTTATCACTCCCAATACCGGCGATGGAAATGTTTATCATTTTGTGGTAAACCCCAACAATGTCCAATATGACGAAAAGAATATGGATCCTACATTTGACACTTATTTTGAAAGTAAAACAAATATCAATAAAGATAAATGGACATGTGAAATATATATTCCTTATTCTTCTTTGGATCTAAATTGTAATTCAAATTTAGACAAAAAAACTCCCTTTACTTTTAATGTGGGAAGGTGTTATCACCCCTTAAAAGAAGATTATGGTCTATATTCTTATGCCAATTGTCCTGATTTGATTTTATACGATAAAGAATTTTTTGCCAAATGCGAAGGGAATATTGATCTAAGCCTCTTCACTTATACAGATAAATTAAAAATCAATACCCCGGATAAATATTATGTAGGTAAAAATGAGTTTACAACCAATTCCGGATATGATTTTTCTCTTATTGATATAAAAAGCGGAAAGGTTTATGACAGTGTTAACAAGAAAATAGAACTTAATCTTGACAGAGAGCCTTTGAAACTCTATGCCATTATCAAAAAAGACAATGTTGTTTTGGCTTCTTCATCTGTCATAAATGTTGAAACAGAAAAGTTTTTATCTTATGATATAGTTTATCCTTTTTACAAGTCCATAGTTCAATCAAAGGACCCAAACAAGACATTTAAAGGTTCTGTTATAATTGATAGAAATGACTTTGATTTGTATGACATTATTTATTCAGTGAAATTAGGTTCTAAAACCATAAAGAGTGATACAGTATCCGTTCGACCCAATGAAAAACAGGAAATAGCTTTTGGTTTAGGTGATTTGAAACCGGGAGAATATGTTTGTGAGTTTGTGGTTAAAGGAAAAGGACAGATTATAGATAAATGCGAGTATCCTTTTGAAGTATGTGCTCCGGCAGATTTTGAGGTGACATTTGACGACAGGAATTTGTGCTACGTAAACGGTGAACCTTTCTTCCCAATAGGTTTATACCACGCCAATGGTCGAGAAATTGCACAAAGAAACCCTGACAAACAGATGCTTTCCGAAGAAGAAGCAATTATAGATATTAAAGATAAAAACTTTAACTTTGGGGCTTCTTTAAATTATATTAAGCCGGAAGATTATCCTGTATATACCAAGAATGGTTTGTTATACTGTCCGGAAATAGGACGAACCACAGATAAAAGTGTTATTGATCCTATTATAAAGGCAGTTAACGACCAAAAGACAAGTTTAATATATTATACTTATGATGAACCTTACGGTAATTTGGTTAACGAGGCTACAGAAGCTTATGATTATATTAACAAACAAGATAAGCATAGGCCCATTGTTGCCGCTGTAAATACCCCTGAGGTATTTTGGTATACCAATAATACTTTTGACATATTTATGCCGGATGTATATATATTTACCCAAAACAACAAGCCTTCCGTAACAGGTTTGAAAGGTGCTATAGATACGGCAAAAGCTGCTTCTCACAACCAAAAACCTATATGGATGGTGCCTCAAGCCTTTGGTTGGGGAGATCCGGAAATGGTTTGGCGTGTGCCTACCACAGAGGAGCTTCGATGCCAAGCTTATTTTTCACTTGTTCAAGGTGTCACGGGACTTTTCTGGTATGCCTATGTGACCGGAGAAGCTGATAAGACAAGCCCTTACGGAATATGGTATATAAGAAACTCTGATATTTGGGATTATTTCAAAATCCTTAACAAAGAGATACTTGACTTTTCTGAAATCCTCTATAAAGGAAAGAGTTTAGGCTCTCTTAAATGTGATAATGAATTAATCTTTTCAAATGTATGGCAAGTGGGAGACACTAAATACGCCATAATAGTAAACCCGGAACAATCAGAACAAACTGCCACCTTTGAAGCGCTTCCCGATAATGTGACCCCCGTTTTTGATTATATCTATAATATTGAAGGAAAAACTATACATTTCAAACCACTTGAATGTGTGATTGTCCGATATTAACATATTTATTTTGATAACATTTAATTATCTTTCTATAACGGACATGGATTTATATTCGTGTCCGGTTTTTTTAGATTAATATCAATGTTTTTATAATTAAAAATGGAAATTTAATAAATAATATGGTATAATGTTTATAGTAAAACTATAACAAATCACTTTAAAAATTATATTTTTGTATATCTGAGGAAATATATATGAACTGGCATGAGAAATGTTGTTTCGGTATTCATTTGGATGATCACGCTTTGCGTGGGGATACCGAATTGGGAAAGGATTTAACTTTTGAAAATCTTTATGATTCTTTATCTAAAATTAACCCGGATTGGGTGGAAGTGGATTCCAAAGGTCATCCGGGCTTTACCACTTATTATACTTCTGTTGGTTATCAACCGGAGGGATTAAAAAAGGATTGTTTGCAAATTTATGCAGATGTTTGCAAAGCTTTAAAAATACCTTTGGTCTGTCACCATAGCGGTGTTATTGATACAAATGCTTGCCGAGTGCATCCCGATTGGGCATGCAAAAAAAGAGACGGAAGCCCCTATGACGACCATAGCAGAGATTCCTTAAACTCTCCCACATGCCTAACAAGCGATTATGAAGATAAACAATTAATCCCTCAACTTATTGAAATAATAAAGAAATATGATGTGGACGGTTTTTGGATTGACGGAGATTGTTGGGGATATAATTATTGTTATTGCGAAAGGTGTAAAAAAAGATTTATGGAAGAAACAGGACTTCCCGTTCCGGAAAGTGATGACGCTCCCACCTTTGATGCCTATCGCAAATGGGAGCAGAAACTTTTCTTTAACTATGTTCAAAAATATACCGATGCCATTCATGCCGTAAAACCTAACTGTCTTGTCACATCCGCTTGGCTTTATGGTTTAAATGCGGTTTTTGATAATTTTATAGATATCGACTGGGTTAGCGGTGACGATTTAAACACTGTTCGTTGTGCCTTAACCAATGGTCGTCTTATGCCTAACTTACCCTACGACTGGGATATTATGACTTGGTCAGCACTTAACGATGGTGTCCGTGTTAACTGGAGCTTTAAACCTATAGAGACATTTTACCAAAACTTTGGCTATATCATAGCCTGTGGCGGTGCAGCTCAGTCCTGTTTCTCCAAAACACGAACCGGCCTTTTGGATAAACATGTTGTTGATACATACAGAAAAATAGGGGAGTTTGTTCGCCAAAGAGCTCCTTATGTCCGAGGGGGAAAAAGTATTCCTGAGGTTGCTGTTATTATTAACCCCTCAGAATTTTATGGTAAAAACTTTATGCCAAATGTGGGCAACGAGAAAATCTTTGGCTTATGTCAAATCCTTGCAGATAACCATATAAATTATGATGTCCTTTTACCATCGCTAATTGACCTTGAAAAGTATAAACTTATTATAATCTCAAATCAAGGTGATTTCTCAGATGAATTTGTTCATAAAATCCAAGACTATGTCCAAGGTGGCGGAAAGATTATTTGTGAAAGCGAAAAAGCTGTCAAAAGATTTGCTCATCTTTTGTCTGTAGAATATGAAGGTCAGAGAACCTTTGATGATAATAAATTCATTTTCCAATTACCTAATATGGCACACATTAAGGGAGAAAGAGGAACTTCTACATTGGCTTTACCTTATTCAAAGGTTAAACCTATTAACGCTTCCGTTTTTAGATATTTTAAGTCTGATATTTATTCCGAAGGTTTTGAAACACAAGACCCTGCCATTACCATTAACAATTTCGGTAAAGGTTTAGCTTGCGGTATTAATATTAATTTATTTGAACAGTATGAGGCATCCAGTTTTAAACAGTATAGACTATTGTTTGAAGACATATTAAACCATCTTAATCTTAATTTTAATTTAAAAGATGTCAAAGCTCCTTTTTATATTCATTTTGTGGTAAAAGAGAAAGACTCTCATATAGCTATAAGTGTGGTAAATACAGGTAAGATTTCGGAAAGTGACAGTAAAAGCCCTATGACTGACGAAATACCACAGGTATACAATATTGAATTTTCTTATGCTCTTGATTTTGTTCCTAAGAATGTTCGCCTTATACCCGGCGGAGAAAATTTGGAATGGAATTTTAAAGACGGACTCTTAAAAGTTAGAATTAAAGCTTTGGACATATATGAAGTATTGGTAATTGAAAAATAAAATTGAGATTATTAAAGCCCTTATAAAAGGGCTTTTTTTTGTAAAAAATAGGAAAATATGGTATAATATATATGTAAATATTTTTTTAATTTAAAATCCATGAATAATAAAAAACAAGAAAAAAAACAGAGCAATCAGGCATCCAATAATTTAATCACTCGATTCTTTGAAATATTTGGAAATACTTTTGTTATTTTGGCACAAACTTTTTCCTTTATTTTCAAAGGAAAGATTAACCTAAGGGACACCCTTAATCAAATGTATTTTATTGGTGTTCAATCACTACCAATGGTCCTTTTAACTGTGGCTTTTTCCTCCGGTGTTATTGCTCTTTATTTAGGCAATATTATGGTTCCTTGGGGCCTTGGGTCATATAGTGGTGGAGTCGTAGTCTTGTGTGTATGCAGAGAATTATCTCCTGTTTTGGTGGGAGTCGTTCTTTCTGCTCGTGTTGCCTCTTCCATTGGTGCTGAAATCGGAACCATGAAGGTCTCCGAACAGATTGACGCCCTTCAAACTCTCTCCGTTCATCCCGTGGAATATTTGGTTGTTCCCAAAGTTCTCGGTGGTATTCTTATTGCACCCTTTCTATGTATTTTAGGAGATCTTGTAGGAGTTCTTTCAGGTTATTTGGTAGCTTGCAGTTGCGGAGTTGCTCATGGTGGTTTTTGGGCAACTTGTCAATCCTTCGCCCATGCCAGAGATATAAATATGGGACTTATAAAGACCCTATGGTTTGCTTGTGCAGTCACTGTTATAGGTTCCCAACAAGGGTTAAGAACCCGTGGGGGAGCTGTTGGAGTTGGACAAGCTACCACCAACGCTGTTGTTATAGCAACCGTTACTACTTATGTTATTAACTTTATGCTAACATATATAATGTTTGGATAAATTTAATTATATCCCTCCGTCATTTGCCTTTGGCAACTGCCGGCCCCCAAGCCATTGGCTTAGAGGAACAATAATAGGGGATTTTATTTTGAAAAATGATTAAAATCGAAAATCTTAATTTAAGTTTTGGCACAAGGCATATCCTAAAAGATGTAAATCTTAATTGTGACAGAGGCAAAACTCTTGTCATAATAGGAACCTCCGGTGCGGGAAAGTCCACGATATTAAAATGTATTTGCGGACTTTTAAAACCTCAGTCCGGAGCTATTTGGCTTGATGGTCAAAACATCTTAAAATTAAATAAAAAGGAACTTAACAAAATCCGTCACAAAACCGGAATGGTTTTTCAATATTCTGCATTGTTTGACTATTTAACCGTCTTTGACAACGTGGCTTTCGGTTTGAGAAAGAACACCAAAAAGTCAGAAGAAGAAATAGAAAAAATCTGTATGGAGAAGCTTACTCTTCTTAATCTATCACATACAAGAAATAGCTATCCCGATGAGCTTTCCGGTGGTATGAAAAAAAGAGTGGCTCTTGCCAGAACCCTTGTCTTAGAACCTGAGGTTATTCTTTATGACGAACCCACCAGTGGTCTTGACCCCATAACCACAGGAGCTACAAACAATTTAATTAACTTTGGAAAAAACCATTTAAATATGACAAGCGTGGTTGTTTCTCATGACCTTATGACCATTAATAATGTGGCTGATAATGTTGCCTTCATACACGATGGTCGCATCATATTTTTCGGAACATATAAAGAACTTAAAGAATCGGATAATCCTTATGTAGTTCAATTTATGCATGGATACACAGAGGGACCCATTAAAACGATAGGATAAATAGTATGAGTAAAGAATTTAAAGTTGGTTTTGTTGTATTAATTGGCATTATTGCACTGTTTTGTGCATACGTTTTCTTTCATGTCGTAAGTTTTAAAAGTTCAACTTATGAAATTAAATCTACCTTCAAAGATCTTGAAAAATTAGATACCGGAGCTGTTGTCAGACTCTCAGGTTTTAAAATCGGAAACGTTACAGAAATAAAACTAACAGAAGATTCATATGTTCTTGTTCGTATGAGAATCGACAAAAATATCAAAATCCCTAAGGATTCCATATGTATGGCTACTACAGGAGCAGTAATAGGGGAAATGTTTATTAAAATAACCCCGGGAGATAGCAAGGAATATTTAGAAGACGGTGATACAATTAAAGCTATATCAAAGGCTTCTTTTGATGATCTTACAAAGCAACTTCAAACTCTCCTTTCATTAACAAATTCTTCCATGGAAAAAGTTAACGACATCTTAGGACACAAGGGATATCTCATTTCTGCAATGAAAAATGTGGAAGATATTACCAAAGAAGTTAAAACCATAACTAAAGATATGGGTGTTGTTATGAATAATGTAAACAAAGTCTCCTCTGACATTGTTTATATTTCAGGTCATTCAAGAGAAGATTTGATAACCGCTGTCGGAAATATTAAATTAATGACCGATAATGCTCTTAAAATTTCCAATGATTTGGACGCTTTTGTAGCAAAGGATGCCCTCCCACAAGTAAAAGTTCTTCTTGGGCAATCTGAAGTCATAATGACCAATTTGAACGATTCCATTTTGGTTGCAAAAGGAATTTTAGAGCATACAGATAGCAAAATAGACTATGTGGACGATCTTATCAGTGATGCTGATACTATTTTGGTAAAAACTCAAAAAACCATAGATAACGTAGATGTTCTTCTCAACTCTCTTAACGAAGTTGCTCTAACAACACAATCAGCTATGGGTAAAATAGACAACATTTTAGGAGACAAAGAGACCTTAGATGAAATTCACGAAACTATTACCAATATAAGAGATACTTCCAAAGAAGCCAAAGAACTTATGGAATCTTTAAACAAACGTTTTGGTCTTAAAGACAAAGACGGAAATGTCTCATCATTTAAAGCTTCCGCATCCAGTGAGAATATGTATATTGATAAAGACAGAAAATTCCGATCCGACCTTTATGCAGATCTATTTTTAGGACAAAATGGTGTAAGAATAGGTGTAAACGATTTGGGTGAGGATAACAATGCCATTATCCAATATCAAAGAAAATTTAACAATAACAATATTGGAAAAATAGGATTATTTAATTCAAAACTTGGTTTAGGATACGAATATATAAACAATAATTTTTCAAGTCAACTTGAATGGTATAATCCCAACAGAAGCGAACTGTATTTTAAATCAAAATACAAATTCTCTCCAAATATGGGATTATTTATGGGAGTTGACGATATAATACACAAGGATAATCGAAACTTTTTTGTGGGATTATCTTTTGAAAAATAGGGGATATAAATGAAAGTTTTATTATTAAAAGATATTAAAGGATTAGGAAAAGCTAACGAGATTAAGGAAGTCAGTGAAGGATATGCAAGAAATATGCTAATCCCATCAAAATCAGCCCTTATTGCCACTGATGCTGTAATTAAGCAGGTTAAGGAAAAAGAGGCTTCTATGAAGGCAAAAGACGCAAAAAACAAAGCAGAAGCTGAAGTCCTTGCTAAAACAATCTCAGCAAATAAGATTATAATACCTGCCAAAACAGGTCAAAACACTAAGCTTTTCGGAGCTGTGACCAGCCACGAGATTGCTGATGCTCTCAATAAACAATATAATCTTAATATTGACAAGAAAAACATACACATAAAAGAACCTATTAAATCTCTCGGAACTTTTACAGTAGAAGTTAGATTATACACCGGAGTTGTTACACCTGTTGACATAGAGGTCATTCCAAATGACGCCAACTAATGTTCATGTTCCTCCGAATAATATAGATGCGGAAAAATCCGTCCTTGGCTGTATGCTTATGGATAACAGCAATGACTCTGTATTGGCTGCCATAGATATCCTAAAGCCTAAGGATTTTTACTTTCCGGCTCATCAAGAGATATATTCTGCCATGCTTTCACTGTCAGCAGATAGAATTCCCGTTGATTTAATTACACTTCAAAACGAACTGCAAAAGCGAAATAAACTTGATGTGGTAGGTGGTATCTCATATCTTACCGAACTAACTGAATTGGTTCCCACAACTTCAAATATTAGTATTTATATTAATATAGTAGAAGAAAAAAGCCTTCTTCGCCAATTAATTAATGCATCCACAAAAATGACTACTATGGCCTATGGTGAAGACGAAAACGCAAGAAATATTATAGAGAAAAGCGAAGCTTTAATTTATAATATTGCCAATACAGGTGCCAAAAATGATTTTAAAGATATGAAATCTTTAATATTGGAAACCTACGATTGGATTGACCAAAGAATTAAGAATAAGGGAACTCCTCCCGGTTTGGATACAGGCTTTACAAAACTTGATTATATGACCGGTGGTTTGCAAAAAGGGGAATTAATTATATTAGCTGCTCGTCCTTCTGAAGGAAAGACAGCTCTTGCCATGAATATAGCTTTAAACTGTGCCAAAAAAAGTAACGCTTATGTTGCTGTATTCAGTTTAGAAATGTCCGCCGAATCCCTTACACAAAGATTAGTTGCTTCTGAAGCAAGAGCTGATATGTCAACATTTAAGAAAGGAGATTTTGATCAAACCGAACTCGATAAAATAGTTAATGCTGCAAGCAGAATACATTATACCAATATTTTTATTGATGATTCCAATACTATAACGCCTATTAATATGCTGACAAAAGCACGAAAATTAAAGAATGAACAAGGTAAGATAGATTTAATAGTAATTGATTATTTGCAATATATTAAACCACCGAGAGAAGTCAGAGATAATAATCGTGTTCAAGAAGTTGCCGAAATTTCAAAAGCGGTTAAAAGTCTTGCAAGAGAAATGAACTGCCCTGTTTTGTGTCTTTCACAGATGAGTAGAGATATTGAAAAAAGAAAAGGTAAACCAACTCTTTCAGATCTTCGTGAATCCGGTGCCATAGAACAAGATGCTGATATTGTTATGTTTTTATATAGACCAAACAAACAGACTTATCAAGAAAAATTAGACTCAGGTGAAATCAATAATGAACAAGGCGAAGATTGTGAACTCATTATTGCTAAGCACAGAAATGGTCCAACGGGAAGCATTCCCCTTAAATTCTCACGTGAATTTGTGACTTTTTATTCAGTTGATGAAACCCATGAAGAATAACTAAAAAAGGAGCTATTACGCTCCTTTTTTTTCTACATATACTGATAAGGCATGTATTTAGGTATTCCGGTTTTGTTATCCATATAGCCATAGGCAAATAATTCTTCTTTGAATTCTGTTTCCGAAATAATGAGTTTTTTTAATTCTCTTGCTTTATTGATTTTAGATAAAATAACACCCGGAACTTTAAGTTTAAATATTATACTCGTTAATGCTTCTTTATATTTATCATAATATTTATCTGATAGAACCACTAAATCAGTATCACCTAAAATAAACTCATGAAATATTCCACCAATATTACATAAATGTCCTGCCATATTCTCAGGAGACATATCTTTCAGTTCCCCAATTTTGGCAATTTTTTTGTTAAAATAGGGGTGGCATTTATAATCCCCATCAGTCCATTTAATAAGATTATTTAAGTCAGGTTTATAATGACGAAGGTCGTTCCATCCTTTATCCTTAGTATTTAGAATTGTTCCTATTTTGGTCTTTGTCATAAAGCATAGACCTTCAAATTTAGTGGTATCAAGGTCCTTCATGGCTGCAGTAATTATCTTTGCACAAGCAAGAGCATCATACTTTGCATCGTGATGGTTGCTGAGATTATAGTTTATAGCTTCCGCAACAACAGGAAGCCTGTGCCCCGGAATATTTGGCCACAAATGTGTAGAAAGTTCAACAGTGCAACAATATTTCCAATTAGGAACTTCCATATAATAAAGTCCAAAAAGAGATTTTAACACTCTCATATCAAAAGGAGCATTATGAGCTACCAAATAAGCATCTTTAAATATCTCTTTTAGTTTTGCTTCATATATTTCTTTAAATGAAGGTGCATGTTCAACCATTTTGGGTGTAATATGATGGATTCGTATATTTTGAGGTAAAAACTCACCCACAGTATAATGAGGCTTTATCAAATAATTATTATAATCTACTATTAAATTATCTATAATAACAGCATACCCTATAGAAATTGCACTTGCTGTGGAAATATTGGCAGTTTCAAAATCTATAGCAACAATTTTATTCATAAAACAACCTAAATTTAACATCCCTATTCCTATAAATTTGCGGAAAAAAGTTAAATCCGTTCCCCCCTCAACAAGGGCTCCCAAAAAGTTGAGCGAATAGCGAAACTTTTAGGGAGCCCTTGTTGCTACGTGAAGGGGGGGGGAGAGGGGGGGGACGCTTAACTCCCGCTTATATTTCATATAGGAACAGGGATGGTATTTTGCAGAGCAAAATCCTTACAGTTAATTCTATTATTCAGTATATTCTTGTATTGATTTTACCCCAAATCCATTATTCTTTTTAGCTTCAAGACCAATTATTGTGGCATATGCTGCGGCAAGAGTGGTTATAATTGGAACATTTCTTGCAATAGCAGTTGCTCGCATTTGAACTTCATGTTCTTTTGGTCGTCTGCCTGAAGGTGTGTTAATAATAATATCAAATTCATTATTTTTAATATAGTCAATAGGATCAGGCCTACCCATCTCTATTTTGTTAACTAACACAACATCCTTAATTTCACTTATTAATGCATCTCGGGTTCCGTGAGTTGCATAAATTTTGAAACCTAAATTAGTTAACTTCTTAGCTAAATCTAAGGCGTGAATTTGATCTTTCTCCGCAAGACTTAAGAAACAATTACCACCTTCGGGAATTTTATTTCCGGCAGCTATTTGAGCCTTTAAGTAAGCTATACCGAAGTTATAGTCAATACCCATAACTTCACCTGTAGATTTCATTTCAGGACCTAACATACAGTCTATACCCGGGAACTTAACAAATGGAAATACAGCTTCTTTTACACAAACTTGTGTAGGAATAATTTCTTTTGTTATTCCTTGTTCTTTAAGAGATTTTCCAAGCATAATTCGTGTAGCTATTTTTGCCCAAGGCATACCGGTTGATTTTGAAACAAAAGGCACGGTTCGAGAAGCTCTTGGGTTAACTTCAAGAATATACACTATATCATCTTTAACCGCAAACTGAATATTCATAAGACCTCGTACGTTTAATTCATCGGCAAGAAGATAAGTTTGTCTCTTTATTTCATCAACTATATTTCTCTTTAATGACCAAGTAGGAAGAGAACAAGCGGAGTCACCTGAGTGGACACCTGCATATTCAATATGTTCCATAACACCACATACAAGAGTTGTTTCACCGTCAGATATGGCATCTACATCTACTTCTATAGCATCATCAAGGAATTTATCAATCAAAACAGGTCTTTCAGGACTGGCTATTACAGCGGTTTTCATATAAGTTGAAAGAGTATCATCGTCATATACAATTTCCATAGCTCTTCCACCTAAAACATAAGAAGGACGAACCAATACCGGGAATCCAATCTTGTGAGCGGCAGCTATAGCCTCTTCCACATTGGTAGCTGTTTCATTCAAAGTTTGACGCAAACCTAATTTTCTTAGCATTTCACTAAATAATTTTCTGTCTTCGGCTCTGTCAATGGATTCGGGGCTTGTTCCTAAAATATGAACACCTGCCTCTTGTAAATGAGCTGATAGATTAAGAGGAGTTTGACCACCTAACTGAACTATAACACCATAAGGCTTCTCTTTTTCTATGATATTAAGAACATCTTCTCTTGTTAAAGGTTCAAAATAGAGCTTATCGGAAGTATCGAAGTCAGTGGATACTGTTTCTGGGTTACAGTTAATGATTATAGACTCATAACCTTCTTCTTTTAAGGCATAAGAAGCATGAACGCAACAGTAGTCAAATTCAATACCTTGACCGATTCTGTTAGGACCACCACCTAATATAATAACCTTTTTCTCATTATTTGTGGCATTGCATTGGTCAAAAGTTTCATAAGTGGAGTAGTAGTAGGGCTTGGAAGCTTCAATTTCACCGGCACAAGTATCTACTTCATAGAATGTGGAAATAATATTTAGTGATTCTCTCTTTTCACGAACTTTCATTTCTTCTGATTTAAGCATAAATGCCAACTGAATATCTGAATATCCCCAATCTTTGGCTTTCTTTAAGTTTTCAAAAGAAATGGTGTCAAGAGTGTCATTTTCAATAGACTTTTCAAAATCCACAAGTTGTTTAATTTCATTTAAGAACCAGGGATCTATTTTACAAAGCTTATTAATTTCTTCTATTGTCATGCCGTTTTCAAGACCATGCTTAATATAGAATAAACGATGTGCATTTGCTTTAGAAATCTTTGCTCTGATAAGTTGTAAATCTCCACCTGATTTTGGACAGAAATCTTTTCCGTCAGAACCTAAACCATATCTGCCTATTTCAAGACTTCTGATACCTTTTTGAATAGCTTGTTTAAAGTTTCTACCTATAGCCATAGACTCTCCAACAGCCTTCATTTGAGTGGTAAGTGTGGGGTCCGCACCGGCAAATTTTTCAAAAGCAAAACGACATACTTTCATAACCACATAGTCAATGGCAGGTTCAAAGAATGACATAGTTCTGCCGGTAATATCGTTTTTAATTTCATCAAATCTAAATCCCACAGCTAATTTTGCGGCAACACGAGCAATTGGAAAACCTGTAGCTTTTGATGCAAGAGCAGAACTTCGAGAAACTCTTGGATTAATCTCAATTATTACAACATCCCCGTTTTCGGGATTTACACCAAATTGAACATTTGTTCCGCCACCTGTAACGTTTATGGCTCTGATAATCTTTTTAGCAATATCAGCGAGTCTGTTTAATTCTTCATTAGAAACAGTCATGGCCGGAGCTACAACTATAGAGTCGCCTGTGTGAACGCCCATAGGATCAATGTTTTCCATAGAAGTAATAATTATAACATTATCTGCAGAGTCTCTCATTACCTCAAATTCAATCTCTTTCCATCCTAAAACAGACTCTTCAATTAAAGTTTGATGAACAGGTGAAGTTTCAAGAGCTTTTTGAAGCATCTTTTCATATTCTTCCATGTTATAGGCACATCCACCACCGGCTCCACCCATAGTAAAGGCAGGACGAAGAATAACAGGGAAACCTATGTCTTTGATTAATTCCATACCGTCTTCCATAGACTCGGCAATACCTGATTTAGGAGTTCGGACACCTATGGATTCCATAGTTTCTTTAAAGAGTTTTCTGTCTTCAGCTTTGGCTATAGATTCAGCATTACAACCTAAAAGTTCAACGTTGTATTTTTTGAGAACACCTTCTCTTTCAAGGAATGTTCCCATGTTAAGACCTATTTGCCCTCCGAGAGTTGGAAGCAAAGCATCCGGTCTTTCCTTTTCTATGATGGATGTTAAGAAATCAATGGTAAGGGGTTCTATATAGGTGTAGTCAGCCATTTGAGGGTCTGTCATAATGGTTGCGGGGTTTGAATTAACCAAAACCACTTCATAACCTTCTTCACGTAATGCCTTACAGGCTTGAGAACCGGAGTAATCAAACTCACAAGCTTGACCTATAACAATGGGTCCTGAACCGATAATCAATATTTTCTTAATGTCTTCTCGCTTAGGCATTTAATTCACCCCCATCATATTTAAAGTATTGGTAATGGTAATATCCATTGGTTTAAAATTAAAACCGGCAAATGATAAATCTTTGGATATGTAAGCTTCTGTGGAATTGTCGTGAATATTGTTGAAAACAACTTCAATTTTATCTTGTTTGGGGATAAACCACAAGTGATTTTGACCTGTTATGTAATCTTTATTGTTAATAACATTTTTAATGGGAATATTTCCACCGTGGTGTCCCAAACCTAATGACTTGTATTCCAACCCAAAGGCCTTGGCAAGCAAAACATTGGCATCTCCGAATGCTATAAACTTTTTATCTTTGTTTTCTTTGATAAATTCTACGTATTTTTCATTTTCAAGATTAAATGTAGTGCTATTTGATATAACCACAAGATTATAATCTTCATCATTGTTATATATACCAAATTCGTCTAACATTTTGTAAAAAGTCTTGGAAGCGCCCAAATCAAGAATTTTAGCTTTGATTTTCTTGTTAGAATTTATAGGTGAGTTAATAGGTTTATAATCAAAACTTAAATCTGAATATTCTTTTAAAACATCTTCTTTGGAATAAGGCTTATCAGAAATCACGACGGGCATCTCACCAAATTCTCTTAGATGAAGTAATATAGCTCTGGTATCAAAAGAATCAGCATAAATCTTATTATTAGAATTGAGATATTCTTTAATAGAAGTTTTTGCTCGGAAATTTGAATAAATGTCACTGTTTTCTTTACAAATGACACCTTGTATTGTGACTTGGTCTGAAAGATTGTCTTCATAGTTTATTCCCATAGCACCGATTATGGGGAAAGTAAACATGATAATCTTTCCTATATTTGCGGGATTGGTGACTGTTTCTTCAAAAGCGAATTCAGTTAGTGAGAATGATAACATTCCGCATGTATGAATGTTTTCAGAGACACTCTCACCGGGAAATACGCTTCCGTCAGCCAAAGTTAGATAGACTTTCATCATAAACTCCTTAAATATATATTTTTGCTCACTTGAAAGCTCGTAAACCTTCTTTTGAGTATTAAAAACAATTTTTTAATAATAAAAAAACAGAACATACGAGTATATGTTCTGTTTATACTTTTTTGTCATTAAAGATAATGACCTTGCGAGCGAAGAAATTCCAAAAGAAAACAATAACAGTGACAATTATTCGTGATGACCACTCATGGGTTAAAACGAATAGAGAAGATAATAAATTTGAAAGCATCTGCGTTATTTCCTTAAAGGGATTAATTTCGTTAAATAAATACATAAATAATTGTGTCAACAATAAACCAATTATTCCGATTATAAAAAATATAATAAGTTCAAGTTTTCTGTTTTTAATATTTCTTGCGGTAAAAATCCATTTTATAGAAATATAATATGATACCAAAACTCCAAATACAAATCCTATACAAGAAGCAGGCATATACCCGTATTTAAATGTGAAAACATGCAAGAATATGTAATAAAATACCCAATCTACCACAGTTGCTACCGCTCCTGCCAAGGCAAATAAAAACATTTGATACAGAGTATTGGATTTCATATTATTTAATCTTTTATATTTTTAACCATAATTTATTATACTACTTTTTGAGAAAATTTGTCAAATTTTTAATTTGAAAAAATCGGTCTTTTGGGATAAATATTAATTTTTTTTGTATTTTTTTCTTTTTTTTGACAAAAAACAGGTTTTAAAACTTGTTTTTTTTTTTTTTTCTGTGGTATAATATATATGGTGGTATTTCTCGCAAGTGAAAATATAGTCTAAATTTCCCTATATGAAATTTAAATTGGTAAAGAAATTATTTTTAGTGTCTGTTTTTCTTTATTTTTAAATTTTTATTGCTCTCGAGAGAAATATTTAGACTTGTATTGAAACTATGAGAAATATTAACTAAATATATTAAAGGAGGATTTTCTGTAATGAAAATCAATTTAAAAGGTTTTAC
>JAFSVJ010000017.1 GCA_017445025.1 Abditibacteriota bacterium
AAACAACAACAGTTTTGGATACGTTTAATTTTTTGATATAGGGTTCAAAACCATGACAGAATAAAATGTCCGCTTCTTGGGCTTTTTTTATGGTAGCCGGGGTGATTTCCACATGACCGGGACAGGATGATAGTGCCACCACATTTGTCACAGTTACGCTACCTTTTCCTACATCTCGTACAGCACATTCCAACAGAGTTGATGTCACCAATACTCTGCAATTTGCAAATGCGGTAATTGTAATAAAAATTAATAATAAAACAAATATAGTTTTCTTCATTTTTGTTTCCTTTATTAAATTTATTGTTTATTTGTATTTTGTTCGGTATTTTGTGGATTTGGAACAGCTTCCATATCATATTGAAATTTCCCTTGTGGGGTTATAATAATGGGTGGGAAAGGATAGGCATCTTTTAGTTTATGTCTTGAACATCTTGTTATGAACTTTGCACCCTTAACTTTTTCCGGGTTTTGATATTCATATCCTTCTTTATTTGTGTCAAGAGGACAGTAAAGAGAAGATTTGTCTTTTAAATATTCTGCTTCCAATTCCTTTAAACTTTCGGGATATGTATTGTTTAGATCTTTATATCTTCCTATAGCTTCGTAGATTTCCAGTTGATTTTGAAGACAGGACATAATAGGTTTTGTGTATGGCTGGTTGTAAACATATATACACATGCCCACAAATAATAATATAATAATTATTATTGGTGTTAAACAACCCAAACAACAAGGGGAAGGTCCTTTATTTATTTGATTTTGATTGTTTTCAATTTCTGTCTCGTTAAGCTGTTTTTTTAATTGGTCCTCTATTTCGTTGAGCTTGTCAATGGGGTTTTTATCCATAATAATTCCTATTAATTTTTTATTAACTTTTATTTTTTTGTAAAAATGTGTTATAATAATAATGTAGTATCATAAATATTATAACAAAAATCAGTGAAAATATCAATTTAATGGAAAATTAATAAATAGATAGAGAATATAGGAACTTTAATGAAAGTATTCAATACTGAAAATGATGATAGGAAATTAATAGAGTCTGCTCTTTCCCCAAATACAAATACAGAAGACGATAAAATATTTGGCATTGTTAAGGGGATAATCAAGGAAGTGAAAGAAGGAGGAGATGACACTCTCCTAAAACTCGGACAAAAGTTTGACAGTCCTTTATTAACATCCTTAAGGGTCACCGAAAAAGAAATAGAAGAAGCTAAAAGCCAAACAGATCCAATTCTTTTGTCTGCTCTCAAACAAGCTAAAGAAAATATATATAATTTTCATAAAAATCAAATACAAACCGGTTGGAAGACTACCATTGGAGGTTGCACTTACGGTCAAGTTGTGACTCCCTTAGAAAAAGTAGGTATTTATGCGCCGGGAGGTTTGGCTTCATATCCTTCAACGGTGCTTATGACAGCAGTTCCCGCTCTTGTTGCCGGTGTTGGACAAATTGTTATGTGCGCCCCGGCCCAAAAGGATGGGAAAATGAATCCGGCTATGATAGTGGCAGCGGATTTGTGTGGAGTTAAAGATATATTTAAAATAGGTGGTGCCGGAGCCATAGCCGCTATGGCTTTCGGAACAGAAACTGTGCCAAAGGTTGATAAAATCGTAGGTCCCGGTAATGCATTTGTAGCTGAAGCCAAGCGTCAGCTTTTTGGGGTTGTGGGAATTGATCAGGTTGCCGGGCCCAGTGAAATCTTGGTTATAGCTGATGAGAGTGCAAATCCAAAATATGTTGCAGCCGATCTTCTCTCACAAGCAGAACACGCCAAGGATTCAAGGTGTGTATGTGTCACAACTTCACTGTCTCTTTCAGACGAAATAATTAAAGAAGCAAAGGCTCAAACAGAAACAGCTCTCCGAAAGGATTGTATAGAAGAAAGCATGAGTGATGGGGTTTTGGTTGTTTGTAAAGACCTTGACGAGTGTATATATTATGCCAATTATTTTGCTCCCGAACACTTGGAAATTCAAACCAAGGACCCTTGGGAAGTGGTTTCTAAAATTAAAAATGCGGGAACCATAATGGTAGGGTCTTGGACCCCGGTTCCCCTTTGTGATTTTGCCGCAGGTCCCAATCACACTCTTCCCACCAATGGAACCGCAAGATTTTCTTCCGCTCTGTCGGTAGATGATTATATAAAGAAATCCGGTCTTCTTTCATTTACTCAAGAGGGCATAGAGGATATAGCTCCAACTGCTCTTAAAATTGCGGAAACAGAAGGTTTTGACGCTCACGCCGAAACAATAAGAAAGAGAATAAATAATAAATAAAATCAGAACCGGAACCTTTTGTTTTAGATTTCTTATCTTTAAAATTAAAAATCAGAAAGTATATAAAATGAATAAGTGTGAATTGCTTGCTCCCGCAGGAGATTTCAGAAAATTAAAATGGGCAGTGGAATACGGTGCAGACGCTGTGTATATGGGAATAAACGAATTTTCCCTTCGTGCTTATGCGGGAAACTTTGGCTTAGAAGAAGCGGGAGAAGCTTTAAAATATCTTCACGAAAGAGGCAGAAAAGGGTATGTGACTTTAAATATCTACCCTTGGACAAGTGAATTTGAGCCTATTTTGGATTGTGCCAAAGCTCTTGAAGAAATGTCAGCAGATGGGTTTATTGTGGCTGATTTGGGTGTGATAGATGCTATTTTGAAAGCAGGGATTAAAGTTCCGATTCATGTTTCCACTCAGGCTAATACAACATCTGCTCAAACAGCTCTTGTTTATGCGGATATGGGTTGCTCTCGTGTTAATCTTGCCAGAGAATTATCTTTTGAAAAAATAGCAGAGATTATGGATAGGGTAGAGGATAGAATAGAAATAGAAGTATTTATTCACGGATCCCAATGTTTTTCCTATTCCGGCAGGTGTGCCATAAGTGATTATTTGGTAGGTCGCGGAGCAAATAGAGGGCAGTGTTCTCAACCTTGCAGATGGTCTTATCACTTGACTGAAGAGAAAAGAGACGGCTCTTTTATGCCTGTATTTGAAGATAATAGGGGTTTGTATTTGTTTAATACAAGAGATTTGGCTCTCTATGATTATGTGGACAGACTTCAAAATATCGGGGTTAAATCACTAAAAATAGAGGGTAGAATGAAGACAATTCATTACATTGCCCAAGTTTTAAATATTTACAGAAGAGTTCTTGACGGAGTGAGTGTTTCTGATGAAGAGGCAATAACTTTATTAAACAGAATTTCCAATCGTGGATATACTAAAGGTTTTATGAAAGGCTATATGGATCCCCAAGGGGATTATAAAACGGATAGTGCTGATTATTTATGTGATTCAAGAATGGTGGGTCATACGGAAGAGACCAATATTTTACAAGTAAATAATAATATAGCAGGCGGAGAAACTCTTGAATTATTAGATCATGATAAAGTCACCATGTATACCATGCCTAAACTTATGAAAACCACAAATGGGGCTTTAAAACAAGAAGTTAATAATTCAATGAGAGTTATAATGCCGGAAGATTTTCCGAAATATGCTATATTAAGAAGAATAATAAAATAGGAAAATAGGAGCAGAAAACTATGTCAATTAGCAGAAATGATGTTGCAAAAGAAGCTGGAGTTTCTCCAACAACCGTATCTTTTATTTTAAACAATAAGATAGAACATTTTAACCCTTTGACTGTAAAAAAGGTCAGAGATGCCGCAAAGAAATTAGGTTATACTCCCAATAAAATTGCTCAAGCTCTTAAAACAGGTAAATCCAATATAATAGTTATGTGGGTATATAGGATGACTTCTATGTATACATCCACTATTATTAAATACACTCAAGAATACCTGCAAGAAGCGGGCTATGATGTAATTGTTAAAGATGTTAGAAAACTACACAATTTCACCAATGAAATGATTGTTGATGGTATCTTGGCATTTGATTGTTTGGATTATACCTTATTGTATAAAAAAGAAGTTCAAATAAGATTACCTATTGTTTCTGTTGGAAAGAATATTGTTAATTCATTTGATAATGTTAGTTATGATTTATCTGACGGTGTATTAACCGGATTGACATCTTTTGTTAAAAAAGGATACAAAAAAATAGGTTTCTTGTATGTATCCGGTGAGAGTGAAAACGATGTTCGATATAATACTTATAAAGATTTTATAAAGAAAAACGGTCTAAAAGAATACATCCTTAAATTAGATGATCAATTTGATGATATAAAAACAGAGAAAAATATTAAAGAATGTCCTTTTTTGAAAGACTTGGATGCTATTCTTTCTCATAATGATTTTAATTCTTTTAGATTTATAAAGATAGTTAAGGATTTAGGTATCAATGTTCCTAAAGACTTGAAATTAATATCAACAGATAATGTATCTATGAGTAATTATTATATTCCGACTTTGAGCACCGTAGAAATACCTATTAAATCTATGTGTAGAACAGCAGTAGACTTTTTAATAAATCGTATTAAAGATCCTAATATTCCTGTTCAAGAAAAAGTATATGTTTCTTCTTTTATAGAGAGAGAAAGTTCAATATAATAATAAAAAAACCTGCCTGAGGCAGGTTTTTTTATTAAAAGTTTTCTCTTATTCCGGGGTATTTGTATCCGAAGGAGTGGTAAAGACCCACCTTCTTGAAATCTTCCAAATTTTCTTCAATAATCTTGTTGGCGGCTTTTTCAAAAGCAAGGGAAGCTTTGTAATAACCAATGGTGTTGTAGTGACCGTTGAGAGTTATTTCCTCTTCTCCGAGAATAGCTTCTCCCTGACCTATAAAGTCTAAGTAATAGGCTCTTTCGTAGTGATCCGCAATTTCTTTAACAGCTCTGTTAAAATCTCCTCTTGTGACACCTTTTTCGTTTTTGTCTTCTTCGGGAGAATACATGGAACAAAGGAATAAGTATGCGTAAGGGTTGGTGGTTCTGATACATTCAACTATGGTTTTGTAATAACCCATATATGTTTTGGAGTTGCAATCGTCGTTAATAGTTCCCAAATCATAGCAACAACCAAAATCATTAGATCCCAAACAAATAAAGTAGCAAGGGCACCTTTCAATTTGCTGATAGGTTTCTCTGTTGAAACTGTTAAGCCAGGATTCGCAAGTGCATCCCCCGTAGGATTTTATGGTATATTTAATACCGTTTCTGCGACACATATATGCAAGCCAAGCATAATCATAGTTGTCTAAATAATCAAATTTATCTGTCACATGCTCTCCTGACATTAAACTGTCACCTATGCCTGTGATATGCGGAAAAATTTGTATAAGACTCATATTCTATCTCCTAAAGTATTAAAGTTATTATATTTATTAAACTGTCTCCTATACCTGTAATGTGAGGAAATATATTTAATAAACCCATATTTATCTCTTTATATATTAATAATCGTTAATGTCATCGGTTTGGGCGTAGGTAGCTTCTTGGTTTCGAGCCCATTCGGTTATTATACCCTTAGGTTTGCAAACAGTTATTATTTCGGGAATTTTATCTGTTAAAAGGTCTTTTTCGTCAAAGATCATAAGACAAATTTCTTTATCTGTATATCTGTTGTGGTCATAAACCAAATACAATTTTCCGTTTCTGTAATCAAGGTCCGGATAAGCTACCGTATACCTTTTGTCAATTATTTTTTTATTCCAAGTTTTTCCGTCATCCTTTGATGTATATAAACAAAGATTTTGTCTTTTCCTTTTGTCATCATTATGACACAAAACTACCAAGCCGGAAGGTAATTTAATAACTGCGGGTTTGGTAAAAGGAGTTTGAATATCCGTTTCTTCTATTTCCGTCCAAGTTTCTCCGTTATCATAAGAATAGTTTATATTTAAGAAATTAAAGCTTCTCCAAATACAAACTATGACGCCGTCATCTCTTTGGAAAAGACAAGGTTCACAGTGATCAAATCTTTTTTGGCAAGGATGGGGAACAGGTTTAAAAGTCTTTCCCATATCATCCGAATATTCAAAGGGAATGATTTTTTCAAATTTATATTTTGAATATATAATTCTGCCGGATTTGGTATACAAAGGTTTATTTATCATATCCTGATCAAAACAATAGCGAGGATTGTCAAATTTGGGGCTTTCCTCATCCGGATTTTCACAAACTATTTCCCAAGTGGTTCCTTTGGTGTCCTCAAAATAAACCCAATTCCCTGCATTAACTAATTTCCTTTGTGTAACCCCATATAATTCACTGTCCAAAGGGTCATCGTCAGATTTTCTCAAATCAACCTGGGTCCAAAACAAATGCAATTTATCATTGGGATCTAACCATAAACAAGCATCTCCTGTAATGATTTGTTTATCTTCTACTGTATCTATATATAAAATTTCGTCGGAGAAAGTTTTGCCTTGGTCATCACTGTATCTTAAAGTCACAAAGTGATTGGGGTTTCTGGTTTCATCTCCGGGCCACCCTGTATCATAAGCAATGAAAATTCTTCCTCCTTTTGTCACAGCAATGGTGGACATGCCTTGCCATACTCTTTTTTCTTCTGAATGTTTTAAGGAATCATATTTATATGTTATTTTTGAATAAATTTGTCCTTTTCGCATAAATAATATTTCTCCTAATTTAATATTGTTGCTATTCCTCAAATCCATAAAAAATCAAAGAAGCAATTTTATTGGGAATCTTTGGGAAGGTAGTTTATTGTTTTTTTAATAAAGATTTAACCATTTTAATTATGGGTTTGCTCATTCTCATAAACCCAAGGTCTGTGGCGTGGATTCGGTCCACTGTTGCTTCACCGTCAGTGCCATACAATTCGTCTTTGTATATATAGTATAGGTTTTTATCTGTTTTTGACCATTCATTAAAGTGTTTTTGCACAGTTTCGTTAATGGGGCATTGACCACTGTCTGTGTTATAACGATATAAAAAAGTGGGGTCATCCAATAAAATCAAAGGAGTTGTGGGATATTTCTCACGGAATTTTGTGTAAAAGTGAACATATCTTTCTTCGCTTGATTTATCATTGCTAAGATTGGCAATAGGGTCAAAAATCATTATTTCAGGGTCATAAGTCAGCAGAATATCAGTCATTTCATATTCTATTTTTCCACTGCCTGAGAAACCGAGATTATAAACATCTCTGTCTATGTTTCTTCTTAAAATGTTGGTGTAAGTCATACCGGGGCGAGAAGCACACCCACCTTGGGTTATACTGGTTCCGTATACAACAACAGGCTTTTTGGTTAACAGGTCGGCTTTAATTTCACACCCTTTGTCAATACCTATTTTAACTGATGTGACTTCTATATATATAGGAAAATTAAGGGAAAAAGAATTATAGCCTTCCGGAACAAGTTTCTCTAAAACTATGTGTTTGTAAACATGGGTTTTGTATTCCGGTAAAATTGAATCGTAGTATTCCCATTTACCCTTTTCTTTTATGTATAAATCCATACCGTGAGAGCCGGTTAAGGGCATGTGAATCAAGGGGTTTGTATTTAATATTGTGTAAGAAAAATCAAGTGTCCTTGAGTTAGTGGTGAAATCAATGTGAAGCCCAGCTCCGTAAGTGGAAAGATTTGGAACCGAAAGATAGGGAACACATTCCTTATCGGGTGTCATTATTTCTATTTGTTCATCGGTTAATCTGTGATAATTCTTAAGGTTATAGGGACGACCTTGAACACCCAAATCATATCCTTCTATCCATTGAAGTGTAGTGTTTTTTTCAAGGTTTTTGGCATTTAATCTTTCGTCAAATTTTATTTCTTCAGACATAATTATTCCAAATTAAATTTGCTGTTAGCAAATTTAAAATTCCATCCCCCCGTCTTTTTGCTTCGCAAAAATCCACCCCCCCACAATCAAAGATTGTAGGGGGACAAAGTAGAAAGCAGAAAGCAAAACAATCACCACCCTAAGCGATAGCTTGGGGGGTGGCACTGTGCATTATTACCTGTTATGTGCACAACAGGCACATTTATCTGAGTGGGGGTTGGCGTTAGGGCATGCACCTTTATTGTCATTTACATAAAAGCCGGAACCCTTAAAAGCAATTCCCCCTATATTCATGATTTGGCTGACTACTCCTCCGCATTTCGGACAAGTAACCATGCTGTGATCAGACATAGAATGCTTTACAGAAAACTTATGACCACATTCTTTACATTTATAATCGTAAGTAGGCAAAATAACCTCCGTTAAAATTACTTAAGATTTAATATTTTGGCAACTTCATCAAGGTCGTTTTTGGCATTAATGAAAGGATCGCAAATAGCCATAGCTCTTTGGGGATCTTTTAATCCGTGACCTGTTAAGATACATACTATAGAACATTTTTCTTTAAAGAAACCTTCTTTGGCTTTCTTTATTACACCGGCAACTGATGCGGCAGAGGCCGGTTCGCAGAAAACACCTTCTGTGCTTGCAAGAAGTTTTTGGGCTTCTGTGATTTCTTCATCTGTCACTTTTTCAATCAATCCCATTGATTCGTCTCTTGCGGCTTCAGCCTTTTTCCAAGATGCCGGGTTTCCTATTCTTATAGCTGTGGCAATGGTATTAGGTTCTAAAATGGGATGTCCCTCAACAATCGGAGCTGATCCGGCAGCTTGAAAACCTATCATTTTAGGCAATCTGTCAATTATCCCTTTTTCAAAATATTCCTTATAACCTTTCCAATAAGCTGTAATATTTCCTGCGTTACCTACAGGTATTGCGTGATATGTGGGAGCCTCACCAAGGGTATCACAAATCTCAAAAGCACCTGTCTTTTGACCTTCAATTCTATATGGGTTAAGGGAGTTTACCATGGTTATGGGGTATTTTTGAGTAATTTCTTTAACAATGGTTAAGGCGTCGTCAAAATTACCGTCAATGGCAATAACTTTAGCACCGTGCATCATGGACTGAGATACTTTACCTAAGGCTACTTCTCCTGCCGGGAGAATAACGCCACAGGTTAATCCTGCTCTTGCTGAGTAAGCAGCAGCGGATGCGGCAGTATTTCCTGTGGATGCACAAATAACGGCTTTTGAACCTATTTCCACTGCATTTGCTATGGCCATAACCATTCCACGGTCTTTAAAAGAACCTGTAGGGTTCATTCCTTCAAACTTTGCATATAATGTAATATTAGGACTGATTTTTGCGGATATTTTAGTTAAAGGAATTAAAGGAGTGCTTCCCTCCATTAAAGATAATGCCGGAGTTTTGTCTGTAATAGGTAAAAATTCCTTATATCTTTCCAAAAGGCCCACTCTTTGATAATTAGGTTTACAACACATATTAACTTCCTTATTATAATACTCTTATTCTGTTGGAGATTTTTTCAACAACATCAAGAGCGTCAATTTCTTCAAGAGATTTGTTTATAAGTTTTTCCGGAGCTTCATGGGTAAGCCAAATAATAGTGGCATAACCGGATTCGGTAAATTTTTGTATAATGGATTCCAAAGAAACATCATTTTTGGCAAAGATACCGGATATTCTTGAAATGCACCCGGGTAAATCTTTAGCTTTCATTCTGATATAGTTTTTGCAAGAAAGGTCATCAATAGATGCCATAGGTTTATAACTTATACATTTACAGGGAATTCTGCTCGTATTGTTTGCTATAACATTTCTTGCGGATTCAATAATGTCTCCCACAATAGCGGATCCTGTTGCAACAGAACCGGCACCGGGGCCGAAATACATTGATTCTTGAACGCCGTTAGCTTTTATATAAATAGCGTTCATAACCCCGTTTACTGAGGCTAAGGGATGAGATTTAGGAACCAGTGTAGGGTGAACTCTGCCTTGAATCTTTCCTTCAACTTCATTTGAAATAGCAAGAAGTTTGATAACATATCCCATTTCTTCTGCATATTTTATATCTTCAATGCCTATATTTCTTATACCTTCTCTGTAAATTCCTTCGTAATCCGCTCTGGAATTGTATGCAATAGATGATAGAATGGCAAGTTTGTAGGTGGCGTCAAAACCATCCACATCGGCGGTAGGGTTGGCTTCGGCGTAACCCATTGCTTGTGCTACGGAAAGAACCTTTTCAAAATCTGCACCTTTCTCTTTCATTTCTGTGAGAATATAGTTTGTGGTTCCGTTTACAATTCCTATTATTTCAAGTATTTTATTGCCTGCAAGAGAGGTTTTAAGTGGACCGATTATGGGGATACCGCCACCTACACTTGCTTCAAACATAAAGTCTACACCATATTCTTTTGCAAGAGGTAACAATTCTTTTCCGTGTTTGGCAATAAGCTCTTTGTTGGCAGTGACTACATTTTTTCCGGCCTTAATAGCTTTTATAATAATATCTTTTGCAAAACCGCAACCTCCTACGGTTTCAACAACTATTTGAATGTTGGGGTCTTCTATAATTTCATCTGCATTGGTGGTCAAAATCTCCTTTGGGACATTAACACCTCTGTCAGTGGTAATATCGATATCGGCTATTTTTGCCAAATTAATGGGAATGCCAACTCTGCTTTTAATTATGGCACTGTTTTCAAGCAAAAGGTGAGCGGTTCCGCTTCCTACTGTTCCAAAACCGATTATACCAACATTTATTTTATGGTAATGTATTTTATCACACATATTAATCCTCGGGTTAAATTAACTCAATCTGATTTTCATTAAAACTTGACCTTGTTTTACAAGTTCACCGTTTTTGGCATTTATGGAAATAACTTCTCCCGCAACTTCGCTGGGTATGGGAGAAAAGACTTTCATAGCTTCGATAAGACCCAATTCAGTGCCTACGGAAACCATATCACCAACAGCCACATAGGGAGGCATATCCGGAGATTGGGATGTATAGAAAGTTCCGACTAATGGACTGGTGACGCTGTAAACAGAGGGGTCATCTTGAATATCTTCTGTTTCTGCTGTTGTTATATTTTGGGAAACTTGAGGGGTGGGAATATAATGAGGGATTTCTTCTTTTACTGAAGCTCTTCCTTTGATCTCTACCAAAATAGGTCCGTCGTTGACACTTAATAATTCTAAGTTGTTGTTATCTACAACTTGAACAAGGGATTTTACGTAATCTACGTCAACTCTGTTATCTTTTCTCATGTTATTACTCCATAAACAAATTTAGATGATTTACACCATAATATTATACCACTTTTTTGGGTATTTTTTCAAATTATAAAGGGAAATTTTATATGTAATATATTAACGGAACTCTTTTATCTCACATCAACCAATGCTTTATACTCTTTTATGATATAGTCCACTTTATCTCTGAAGAGTTTTTTTTCTTCTTCTAAGGATACATTTTCAAGTTTTTCCAGTTGTGAGCAGACATGATTGTAAAAGTCCTCGTTGTCTTCGTAGTTTTTCAAGGATTTTTGACCGTTTACAAGAGAAATTATGAGGAAATTAATATTTTCCGGCTTGAGCCATTTTTCATATCTCTCTTTGGCTTTAGTGTAGTGTTCTATGGCTTTGTCATTGTTTTCTTTGTCAAAGAACTTATCTCCGAAATATATGTGAGCTTCGGCGTAGGAGGTGTCTACCAGTTCCGGTATACCTTTTATTTTTTCATATTTACTGTTTTCTTGGTCAATTAACTTTTGGTAATATTTTTCTGTAATGTCATCCCTGTTGTTTTCTTTGGAAAGGTTAATGATTCTGTTCATAATTAATGTGGAGTGGGGGTGATATTTTAAGGCTTTCTCGTAGTTAAGAATGGCCATATCCATATTGTTTCCTTGTGCATAGTAATCTCCCAAAAGCTGATATGAATAGTAGTCATAAGCTGCTTTGTCCTTGGCTCTTTTAAGATATTCCAATCTGTTATTATCGTTTACTGACATGCGAGCCATATCTCTAAGGGCAAGATAGTTTTCCGGAAAGATTTTGTAGCTACGGGCTTGCATAGTAAAGTCCTTTGTATAGTAATGATTAAATGTGGGAAGAATAGAGCAAGTGAGCCATAGGCATCCGAGAAGGTATATCAAAGCCAAGTTGGGATAGGTTCCTATGAGGAACTTTGGCATTTTTATCGGCTCTGAGAAGGATAAAAATACTCCGCAAATTAGGGCAAAAATCAAAAGGATGGAGCCTATGTAGAGATCGCTGTCAGCTATGTTATGACACAAAACGCATATAAAAGCTCCCGCAAAACCTGAGTATAGCCATTTTAATTTGGTTGAATCTATAATGGAGAAAACTTCCTCCCCATTTTCACTTTCTTTTTTAATTTTGAAAAGGTTAAGAAAAATAATAAACAAACCTATTAACAATCCTATGAAAAGGATTATTCCGTATTCGGAAGCAAACTGGAGATAGGTATTGTGAGCGTGCTTGGTGAGAGAAGCAATGGCATAAGCGGGGAAACTTTCGCTGAACCTTCCCGGGAAGACACCATATAACGGATTAGCTTTAATTATATTTATGGTAGCTTTCCAAGTTTCTATTCTAAACTCTGTGGAGTGGACTTCTGTGCCTGTGGCGGATTCAATTCTCAGTATGAGAGTTTGGCAGAATATACAGAAGAAAACTATACAACAAACAGAAATGGTTATTAGGGATTTTATGGTATCCTTGGTAAAGGCTTTTGTTAAGAAAAGGGAAATTATCATTGTGAGGATCCCGAAGAAGAGGGAAATGAGACCGAATTTGGATCCTGTCAAACATATATTTATAAGAATAAAAATTGAGAAAAAACCTGTTAGGATTTTGTATTTTGTTTCTTTAAAAATAAATAAAAGACCTAAGGATATGGGGAAAACCATAGTTAAGTATCCGGCATAGAAGTTAGGGTTTAGATATGTTCCGAAAAGCCTGTCTAATTTTCCTGTGGAAAGTTTTTCCCAAAAGAGAGAACCACCTCCCGCACTGATAGCACTTTCTCTAAAAAACCATATAGATAATAGCCCACAAACAGTCACAAGTGCTATGGCGAAAAAGATGATAAACTTTTTGTCTTTAAATATATTTCCGGAAGAGAGAGTCGTGAATACTCCCGTTGAAAATAGGATGATAGCACCAAGGGATAAGTAAACGTTTGAAGAGAAAACCGTTAAGAAAAGACTGGCGAGAAGGATTATAAATGATATGACGGCGAGAGGCTTGTTTTGGGTGCTCTCTTTGGTGGTGAGAAGGTTTATATAGGAACAAAGAAGAATGATAAAACATACAGGCAGAGTGTATGAGTATTCAAATCCACCACAAAATAGGGGAGTTATAACAGATAATCCTATGATAATATAGGATGCAATTATGTTGATTTTTTTCAAAAGATCTTGTTTCTGATTGGGTTTAGTGTTTGTTTTTTTCATAATATTATGTTTTGAATTAATGCACAAAGCATTATTTTTTAAGTTTTTATTTATACTTTCTCGTCGTGGACTATTTTGTCGTTTTTGTGGGTTTCTTTTCGAGAGAGAACAGCTTTTAGGACAGGTGGGGTAATCATGGTAGTGATAATTACCATAATGATTATGGCAGAGTAGGTATTGGAATTTACAACCGGCTGACCGTCCAAAACCAATCTGGCACCTGTGGCGGCAAAAATAAGACCTACTTCACCTCGAGGTATCATTCCCACACCTACGGAAAGTTTGTTGAGACCTTTTTCACAAACAGCCAAGGCACAAGCCTGTTTTCCTAAAATGGCGGCTATGGTTAGACATAATGCTAAAAGCAAAACAGAAGGTTTGGCAAAGGTGGATAGGTCTACTGAAGCTCCCATTCGAACAAAGAATATGGGAACCATTAAGCCTGCAATGGGAGCAATAATTTCATCAATTTTCTTTTCTCTAAATTTTTCATAATCTCTGTAATGAATGTCATCCATAACAAGACCTGCGGCAAAAGCACCTACAATGGGGGCTAAGCCTATAAGTCCTGAGATGAAAGCAAAGACAAAACAGAGAGTAATACCCACGGAGAGCACTACATTATCCGCTCTTAGTTTGGAACCGGCTTTGAACATATATTTAGACAGAAGCCGACCTAAAACAATTGCCAAAATCAGGAATATGAAGGCTTTTACCACAATCATAACAATGCTCATGACACTCATAGTTGTGCCTTTTGCCACAGATTCAATAAGACCTGTTATGGTGGCAAGGACAATAAGACCCAAAACGTCGTCTATAACCGCAGCTCCGAGAATGATTTGGGCTTCTTTAGTAGCAATTTTTCCCAAATCCATAAGGACACGAGCTGTCAGACCAACAGATGTGGCACAGAGAGTTGCACCTATGAAGAGATGGGCGTATAAGCCTTCGTCTTTAATGAAAATGTGAGCAACGAGAAAACCTAAAAGAAAAGGTGTTATAACACCTATACAGGCAACGAGAAAAGCGGAGAGCCCAACTTTCATCATTTGTTTTATATTAGATTCAAGACCTACTTGGAAGAGTAATAGGATAACACCAATCTCCGCAAGGACTTCGATACCCGGATCTGTTTTTATGAATTCAAAACATGAGAAACCAAAGAGAGAGAGGTTTCCCACAATCATACCGAAAACCAGCTCACCGAGAACGGCGGGCTGTTTGAGACGAACGAATAAATCACCTCCTAACTTGGCGGCAAAGATAACGATAACCACTCCTATTAAGAGATCTTGCATATTAATATTGGCTCCGTTGGCATAAGCCTGTGGCACTACCACCAACAAAAGGAGCATTATTAATAAAAGTTTTGGATACTTTTTAAAGAAATACATATTTCTCTCCGGAAAAAAGTAAAATTAGTCACACACCATATATTATTATACTATATTTATATATAAAATTTCAAATCACTTGTTTCCCAAATCACAAAGTTAAATTTACGTTGCAAATTTATTATGGTATTTATCTTGAGTATAAAAAACTCAAATCCATTTGGGATTTTATTTTTTATCTTGAGTATAAAAATCCCAAATCTTCCGAAAATCTCTAATTTTTTTTACGAAAATCTTTTCGCTCCTTAACTGCGATTTTTTGTAGCCGCATAAAATTCTAAGCTCCCAATTTCTTTATAAATGGAACTTTTTATAAATAAAAAAGCCCCATTTCTTTTGAAATTGGGGCTTATGGACGGCTTACGCCTTTTTATGTGCTTAACAAAAAAATCGTGTTATAGTCGCTTGATATTTTCAATAAAAAATTGATCTTTTTGGTTCTTTGGGATTTTTATACTTATTTTACCAATAAACCACAGCCTATATTGTTTTTGGTTTCTTTCCAAAACTTATTGTTTGGAGAGATATAGTTTGTTCCTGGAATGCAAGTTGCAATATAGTTTTCTTGGTTAATCTCTATAGGTATTTTGGCTTTTGGTTCTTCTGTTTTATATAATAATAAAAGTGTCACAGTATCATTGAAATTAACTTTAATAGGATTATTTAGATAAACTGTTCTAAAACCCGGTGATGTATAATCTTTGGTTATTGTGTCTGCTTCTTTATCATTAACAAATACTTTAATTGTAATGTTATTATCTTGAGCTAAAAATAATTTAATTGCCTCAATGGTGTAGTTTTTATGTTCTTTGAATATTATTTTTCCATATATTTCTTGGGTGTTATATGATATACTGCCCAAACAATTGGTTTTTATATATGAGATAATATTGTTATAAGGCACTTTATCAATTCTTGTGAAAGTGTAGCAAACAGGATTATCTATTGAAGCATCATAGTATGAAATCCAAACAAAACCTTTGTTTATTTCCGTTCCCCATGAACCTTTTATTAAAAATGCACCATCATAAGGTGGCTTATTCTTAAAATTATTTCTGGAGTAATTGTCGTCCCAACCTATTATTACAACTTGATGATTTGAGTTATATTCTTTGGGGCAGTAATAACTAATCATATCATTAGAATAATATTCATCCGTATCACAATATGAAATGGCAACTCCGCCATAAATACCAACACACATTTTTATGTTTTTTCTCTCTTTTTCTGATAGTTTTCCATTATTATCCGAAAGAATATAAACATTTTCACTGTATCCTAATGGGGCGGGGTTAATATAAGGAGATTTGAACGGTGGTGTGTAGGGGTCATCTTTTTCTTCTACAGGTCCCAATAAGTTAAACAAATAACTCATTGCAATATAACAATTTCCACCGCTTTCAATATTAGTTCCGAGAGGGTTTTTGTTTACAATGTTAAGGGGTGAAAATGTGTAATTTTGGCCATATCTTTTTAAAGCACAAGCTTCCATAGATGCACAAGGGGCGAAAGCCCAGCAGGTTCCAAGTTCTTTTTGGTTCCTAACCGGGCTTACTTCATAAAGATTGTTTACATCTGTATTATATGCTTCCGGAATATATTGTCCAAAAACATTAATATATGAGAAAAAAATGAAAATTATGAGAAATAACTGCTTCATAATGTTTTCTAATATTAATGAACATTAACAAAATTATTCTTAAATGTATAGAAAATTGATAAATGGATTATTGTTCTTTTGGTATCAAGATTCCAGTTATATTATTTCCTTCAACAGAATCTATTTCAATAATATTGTTATCTATTTCAAAACTTTCTAATAAATCCAAAAAATTGTCTTGTTCTGATTTTGTTCTAACATTAAATATAGCACTATTATTTGATAATTTGGGATCTTTGCTAAAACTTTTGAAGAATCTATCTTTTTGTTCAATTAAGGATTGTAAAGTTTTAAATTGTCCTCTTTTGATATTTTTAATTTCTAAAGAATATACATTTAGATTAGCTACATCAACCCATTTATTGAATAATTCTGCTTTCAATTCTTCTGCATTTTCTTTAAAGAATTTACTAATAGCTTTTTTAACAGTATCTTCTTTGCCACCAATTCCAAATAATGTAACTCCTCCGGTTTCAGCAGTTACGTCTTTGGTGAAGTATACTTCTCCATTATCTATATCTATAAATCGGAGAACTAATTTGGTTTTTGCTTTATCTACTGTCAAATTATTTATTACAGCACCAAATAATCCACCTTTATTTGTTCTGGTTTTTGTTGATTGCTCAGCAGTTTCAGCTTGTAACCAAACAAAGAGCTTTATTTTATTCTCTTTTAAAACTTTATATATGTTTTCTAAACCATCATTTGGACGAGCTTTTAAAACGATAATTGTTTTGTCTACTACATCAAAACCAAAATTTTTTAATTCGTCGCTCATAATACTTTATAATTGATCTCTATTTTTTCCATCATTAGTATCAGCTATAATAAAAAATTTAGGCTTGCCTAATTTTTCATAAACACCTTGAATATCTTTTAGTGAATCATAAACTTGATTAACATTGATTTCTGCTTTTATTTTAACACGCATGATTTTGCTGTCTTCTATATCAATGGTTTCTTCATTTATGACTTTGTAGGAAGAAATATATCCCTTTGTGTTTTTACATATTTTTTGTTCAACTTCGTCAAAATCTGAACCAATTGTTTCTGCGTCAATGAAAGCACCGCAAACTTCTTCAAGGGCTTTAATTTGAGCGTCGGTTATAGCTGCATCTTTTGCTAAAGCAGTATCACCATTTACTATTACTGCTTCACCTATAGATTCAACAGTTTTCTCTATTTTAACAGGTTCTTCTTTCTTTTCATCTTTTTTGTCTTTTGCTGCGAAAACACAGCTTGCCATTAGTACTAATATAAGTGCAAAAATTGAAAGGGTTTTAATGTTTTTCAAAATTATCTCCTAAAATATTTTTTTAAATTTTATAATGGTCGCATACAACCAATACATTAAATTTATCTAAGAATTTTCCTTTAATGTTTTCGTTTTTTAATATTGCCGCATCATGATCGGTTATTATCATATCACATTTGATTTTTGGACTTCCGCAAATGTTAACAACTTTAATAATAAGTGGATTATTGCCTGCATATTTGTGAGTTTTTCCTTCATTAATGTTTTCACAATATGCTACAATACCTCTATCCGGTAGAGAATCAATATCAAAATTAGCTCCACACCAAACCACATCACCATTAGATAATCTAATTTTGGGACTCATAGATCTTGTTAATGATAATCCTGTCACATCAAATATAACACTTGTATATGGTGCTCCGTTAGAAGCTTGTGCATAAGGGAAGCTTTCTTCTATTGTAATCTCTCTTTTTGGCAATTCAACCGGAAAATCATTTTGTGTTGCTATAGTAATAGGAACAGATACTTTGACATCAACTTTAGGTTGTTGTATATCTTTTGGTTTTATGTTTTGAATAGTGTCATAATCTTTGTCTAACTTTTTTTGAAGTATTTGTCCGCTGACAGAATTGGAACTGAACATTGAACAAACAGCGGTCACTTCTACAACTTCACTACCGTTTCTTTCAACTTTTTTGTCGGAAATGATTTGTAAACCGGTCACGTGACCTGATACACGACCTGTCATTAGTTGGTCCACTTCATCAAAATCTCCACCGGTTGTGACAGAGTCAAATGAGATGCCATGGATTAATTGACCCAAATTTCGGACTGCATCTAATTCGGCATAAGCTTTTGCTTTGAGATATGCTTTTCCTCTGTTAGGTTCTTTTTCAGGAAGCTGAATTGCACCATAACCTTTTATGGTGTAAAGTCCTGTTGTCCAGTTTATGGAACCCCGATCTCCTAAGTTTTGAATACTATCAGCAAACAATACACTTGTGAGTAAAAGAATGCTAATAATATATAAAAATATTTTCATTATTTTCTCCTTTTACATATTTCTATGCATTAATATTTTTAGTTATTTGGCAAATTTACCTTGTTTTGTTTATAATTATTATATTTTTACTACTTTTTTTATGTTTTATAAAACTCCTCTATAGTATAATTAAATATATTCTGTTTCTTTTGAATAGTAATTATATTTGAACCTAATAAAGTAAAAACAGTTGAAAATATGATGCAAGAATTGTAAATATTAATTATATTTTCTTTATTCTTATTTTTCATATAATATTATCTCCCGTTATACGATTTGTTAGGTCGACAAAAGGTGAAAAATGCCCACATAACCATTATTATTATACACCGTTTTTTTTTTCAAGTTTTAAGGCATATTTGGTGGAAAATTATAAAAAATCGCAGGTTGGGGCATTTAAAGAGCAAAAATAGATAATTTAAAATCAATATCGTGGTGCTACACACCTAACTGGTAGATGGGATTTCTAAATTATGCATTTTAAATTTGCAACGCAAATTAAATTTTCTTATTTGTCTTGAGTATAAAAATCCCAAAGAACCGAAAAGATCAATTTTTCGCAAGCATTTACGAAGCGACTATAATAAGATTTTTATGTTAAGCAAATAAAAAGGCGTAAGCCGTCCATAAGCCCCAATTTCAAAAGAAATGGGGCTTTTTTATTTATAAAAAGTTCCATTTATAAAGAAATTGGGAGCCTAGGCAATTATGCGTCTACTAAAATGTCTGTCGTTAGGGAGCGAAGACCTTTTCGTAATAAAAAATTAGTGATTTTCGGTGATTTGGGGAATTTACAAAATGCGTTTTTCCGCAGGAAAATATAAGAATAAATAATTGTTGTTTCGTAGGAAAATCTATATATTTAGAAATTTTCGAGGGATTTGAGATTTTATGCTCGCTTTAACTTTGTGATTTCTGATTTTAAATTGACTTTGGGATGGAATCACTTATTAGACTTTTATAAAAAAAACGCTCCTTTTGGAGCGTTTTTTTAGTTAAAATTTCCTAATACTCTATTATTACGCATTCGTAGGGTTTTAAGAAAAAGGTCACATTATCCCCTTCTCTTGTGTATGAATAAGAATATTCTTTGAAGAAAGGTCTTATTTCCTCATTAATTTTGAAGGTGTCTTTTTGGGCTGTTGGCTCCGGATTGACTATTATGGCATAATTCTTATTTCCTACTTTCCAGGCGTTGGATTGGACTATATTATTTCTACCCAAGGGTCCTATGGATATACCTTTAAATAGGATTTGTGCGAATTGGGTAATCTCTCTGTTTAGAGTTTTGAAATAGTCCCACTGCTTTTTATATTGATAAATACAAAAAGAGTTATAGGGGGTGTTTTTGTCTTCTTCCCCTGAGACGAAGGCATACCAACAGAGGCCTGTGGCACCACAAACTATATAATAATAGGCTTGGCATCTCATTTGCTCACAGGTAGGCATTATTTGGTTGCCGTAATGTTTCCAACCAAATGCTTGGGGGACCCCCCATAAAGGTTTACCTGTCTTTTCTTTAAAATCTTTTATCCAAGACATATCTTTAAGTGAGGGGTTGGGATTTTTCCTTATAAAAATATAGGGGTCCGGCATGAGAACATCGTAGGCATCTGCCACTTCTGAATTGACTACTGCGGCACCGCAAGGTCTGTATGGATCCATTTCTTTCAATATATTATACATTTCTATACTGTGGGCGACTTTTTCTTCACTTAAAGGTTCGTCTATTGTATAGTGAAATATACCATTTTTATTCCTGTTATATGCGTCGATGAACTGTTGCAATGTGCCTCTGTCTCGACAGTCGCCGATTTCAACAACAATATTTATACCGGCGTCCTTATATCTGTCTGCTACACTAAGGTCGTCCATCATGGTGTGACCTAAGGTGAAGCCTCTTTCCTTTATTTCTTTAAGGGTTTGGCTTTCGATTATTTCCGGAGTTTTTGGGTTTCTCATGGCGTTAACCAAGGCGACCATCATTCCGCTTGTGTGATATAACATAATAGGAAAAATAGGCTTTCCGTTTTCGTAGCAGATGTTTCTTTCGTCAAAGGTTATTTCCACATCCTTTGGTGGAAGGATTTTAAAGAATTTGTCTATATTACCTATAACTTTTCCCTTACTGTCAGAAATCTTTATATTATAGGAATAATTACCCACAGGGAGATTTTCCAAATTATATGTAATTAAGGAAGGAGTCTTGGGGGTTAGATTGTATTTATTTGTATATATTTCTTTGTCACTTTTCAAAGAGAAGAGAGCGGTCAGCGGTTCTGTGGCTGTGAGATTTATTCTTAAATTCTTGTTTGGATCTTTGGACATTACTTGATCTCTATATTTCGGATAGATTATATCCATGGAATAAAGGTCATTTATTCTCACCTTGTAAATGGGGGTGAAGCCTACACATGTATCACCATTAAAAGCCACTGCCATTATTTCGTTTTCGCCCACTTTCTTGAAGTTGATAGGACAGACGCCTTCCTTTCCGGTAAAAGTTTCGTTGGTGGTCAGGTTTACCACCCGGAAAGTATAGGGGTGACTGAGTGTTATTTTGTTTTCTCCGAAATTGTAGGTTTCTTTTATGTTTAAAGTCAAGTCTTTGACAGGGTGTATTTGGAGAGGTGTTGTTAATGTCACCGATTGCCAAAAGGTTGTGTTTGTCAAATCTTCCGCCGGAAGGGATGCTATGGCAGAAAGATTATTGGATTGGCTATGGATAAGGTTGATTTTTATGTTTTGGTCATCTGACCTTATGTCAAGAGATTGGAGTGGAATGCGGAAGGTGGCAGTTTGAGTGTTTCCTTCTGTTTTTATTTCACTTTCCCAATAAGTGTCATAGTTTTTATTTCCGTTTTTGGCATCATAGCGAGTGTATTTGTTAAGGGCAAACCTGTAAATATCTCCCTTATATTCTATTAATACCTCTATACTGTCGTCTTTATAAACTTCGCTGTCTCTTGTGGTTCTTTCGGCAACTGTCTCTTTGTCAATGTTCTCCCATATAAAATCTACATTTATAAAATTCTTATCATAATTAAAGGAGTATTTGGTTTTGTTACTCCTTTCGCCGAGAATGGGTTGAAGTTCACCATCTATTTTTTGGTTTATTTCTAAGAACATCGGATTAAGGGGTTTTTTGTTTCCGTTCTTTTTGGATTTGGCAAAATTAATGGCGTTTTTAACAAATTCGCCTCTTGGAAAATCCATTTCTTTGTAAGGAGTGCCAATGATTAATAAACCTTTGCCTATTTCTGTATAAACTACCACAGGACGTCCTTTTAAATCCATATATAAGGGCTTAAACTCAGGGGAAAGGCTTGACACCACACTCCAACCGATTTTTGGGGCTTTTGTGTTTTTTAGAATAGGGTGGTGGATAGGGTATTCTATGGCAAGGTCTAGGGCGTCGTTTCCTTCATGGATATCTGAAATCTCACCGGCTTTGAATTCCAAACCAAAGGTTTGAGGAAGGAAATCCAAAACCGATCTATAGCTGGCATCACTTATAATAAGGACACCGCCGTATTCAACATATTTTTTGAAATTATACTTTGATAAATCTTGGGTGTTTTCACCGTTTCCGACAGTGGACAGAAGAATACAGTCCACATTGAAATCTAACCTGTCAAGACTTGTGTTTTCGTATTCTTCACAGGTTAAGCCGGAAGCGATGAAACTTTCTTTGTAGGCATTTTTATACTTATAGTTTCCGTTTTGGAAGGAAGAGTAAATTACGCTTACGGATTGGGAATAGGACGTGTTGGTGGCAGTGAAAGTTATTATTAAAATTGCTATAAGAATTAATGAAATGGTAAAAATAAGTTTTTTCATGGCGTTAGTCCTTTTACATTTATATAATAACATATATTAGGTGAATATGTAAATATAGATAAAAAAGGGGAGATTTTCTCTCCCCATTTGTTTGATTTGATTAATCTAATTGTGGAGTGTATGTACCTTGCCAAATGTTATAATATGTGTATGTGTCATCGCTTGCGTTTGGCAAAATATCATCTATACCGAATTGCAAACCGGCAGAAGCTGGATTAACACCGAAATTACGGAAAGTGCAAGATCCGGTTTTAGCAAATTTAGCATGACCGTCAGCATATACTATGTTTTGACCGCCATTGTGAACTTCATTTCCTTGCCATTTCGGAAGCATACCTACTCCCCAAAATTGATTATTGCCCAAAGGAGCAGGGAAAATAAAAATGGTGCAAGGATATTGAGTGTAATCATCCCAATTTCTTGTGTGATTAGCTTCCCAAGCAAACATTAATGAAGAAGGTTGCCCTATCTGTGATAATGTTCTTCCGTCACTGTATAATACACCGTTAAAGTTGTAAGAAGACCCATTGATGTTGACTCCGTTAAGGGTGTAATATGAACGCACAAGTAAATCCTTTTGCTTTGCAGAGGGACATACAAAAATGCTTCCGTTTTTGATATAGGGATAAAGTTTGTATGTAGGGGCGTCTAAAGCGTGGACATCATCCCCAAAAGCCGCATAATCCAAATAACCGTAAGGTCTTATGTTATAGGCGGCAGGGTAGGTTTCGTCATAATCATCAACGTAAAGTTGAAGACCTGTTCCTATTTGTTTTAAATTGGACAAACAAGAAGTCTGTCTTGCCTTTTCTCTTGCTTGAGCGAAAACGGGGAATAGAATTGCTGCAAGAATGGCAATGATTGCAATCACTACCAACAACTCTATTAAGGTAAATCCTTTTTTGATTGTGATCATCTTAATGATCCTCCTTGATTTGAATGTTCAGGAAATTAGTTATAACCAGTTTGATAAGTAATATATAACTAAATTTTTCCATCACTTATATTATATCATATTGACAACTAAAAAGTCAAGCCCTTATCGGCACAAAAATTAAAATTTTAAAAGATTTTAGATATAACCAGTTTTTGTTTGCTTTTTTTTGCAAAAAATGGTATAATATAATTGGAGGGATAATTATGACCAAGCAAGAAAAAGTAATTAATTTTATTAAAAAACAAATAGAAGAAGGAAAATATAAACCCGGAAAGCGAATTCTTTCCGAAGAGGATTTGGCATATTACTTAAAGGTTTCCCGAATAACTGTTCGAGGTGCTCTTAATGTTCTTGAAAAGGAAAATATTGTAGAAAGGCTACCTCGTAGCGGAACTTATGTTAAGGGCAATTCCAGAAAACATATTATAATTTCTACCAACGAGATTTTTCTTTTAAGTGAGATTAGCAGTTTTCAAAAGCAGATAATTAATTTGCTTAACATTAAAATTGAAGAGAATGGTTTTATACCTTTTTTACACATGGAAAAGAGTAAAAAGAAGGATAGGTATGGGTTTACGGAAGATATAGATATTTCAAATACTCTTCATGTTCCCTTAGAAGAAATTGCCGGGCTTATATCTCTCAACGGAAACCAAGATGCCTATAACAGTTTCAAAGAAAATAATATTCCCATTATTCTTATATCTGATACTTATGGGAATAAATATCCTACAATTATTCACGATAATGAGTTTTATTATTCTACAATTAATAATCTCATTACCAAAAATAATTTTAAGGATGTGGTTTTTCTTAGATATGAAGTGCACGATTTTATTATAGAGTTGGAATCTTTAATTCATTATGCCATGAATAATTATTATAAAAATAATTACTATTTGATAGATATTCCAATTTCCATAAAAAAGAGTGATATTATAAATAAAATAGATACAGAACTTAAGAAAATTAAAAAGGCTCCGGATTGTGTGGTATTTTTGGACAATACTCTTTATATTAACACTCTTCCTTTGTTAAGCAAATATAGCAAAATATTTGAGAAAACCAAGATAATTACACAGTCAAACAATGATGAGGTATATCCTGCCGGTTACAAAATTTGTAGGCTTGCATATAAGCCGGAAGATTTTGTGGAGAAAGGAAGCGAAGTTTTATTTAAACTCATAAAAGGTGTTTATCCTATTCAAGTTTCTCATAATATTAGGTGTGAAATAATAGATGAAGAAGCACTTTTAGGTGATTTGTAATTTTAAATTATTTATGTTATAATAATAGTGTATAATAATATATTTTGGAGATTAGAATGGTTGTAACTCAATTTGAAATTGAAGGATTAAAAAAACACGGGTCAGGAAAAGTTAGAGAAATTTATGATCTTGGGGACAGTCTTTTGATGGTTGCCACAGACAGATTAAGTGCTTTTGATGTTATTTTACCCGACGGAATTGAAAATAAAGGAAAGGTCTTAACCCAAATCAGCCTTTTCTGGTTTGATATGGCTAAAGATATTATCAAAAATCATGTTATAACAGCTGATATAGAGGAAATACTTAAAAAGATAGGTGAGGTAGGATGTCCCAATCCTGAAGCTTACAGAGAGATTCTTGACGGTAGAAGCATTATTACAGTTAAAGCCAATCCGGTGCCTATTGAATGTATTGTCCGAGGTTATTTGACAGGATCTGCCATGAAGGAATATAAGAAACTTGAAAAGGAAACAGAGGGTGATTTTGTAAATCTTTTTGGAATTAAACTTCCAAAGGGTATGAAAGAAGCTCAAATTATGCCTACTCCTGCTTTTACTCCTTCCACAAAGGCAGATGAAGGTCATGATATGAATATAAGTGCTGCACAAGCAAATGAAATAGTAGGAGATGAGATAGGTAATAAGTTAGCCTCTTATTCTGTTAAAATATATGAAATGGCTCGTGATTATGCTGCAAAGAGAGGAATTATCATTTGCGATACTAAATTTGAGTTTGGTATGTATAACGGAGAACTTATAATAATTGACGAAGCCTTAACCCCTGACAGCTCCAGGTTTTGGCCGGCCGATACCTATGAAGCCGGAAAGGTTCAGCCAAGTTTTGACAAACAATATGTAAGGGACTTTTTGGAAACTCTTGACTGGAATAAGGAATATCCCGGTCCGAAACTTCCCGAAGAAGTTATTAATGTCACAGTTGATAAATACACCTCTTGCTATAAAATGCTTACCGGAAAAAATTTAAACTAAATATTTGCCGTTTTTTTAAAGGCTATTTTTTGATTTTTATTTTTTGAGTTAGGAGTAAAATATGGGACTTGTTCATGTATATACAGGCGACGGAAAAGGTAAGACTACAGCGTCCTTGGGGCTTATTCTCCGTTCTTTAGGTTGGGGAAGAAAAGTTTGTATGATTCAGTTTATAAAAGGATACAGTGAAATAGGAGAAGCCTTTTTTGCCAAAGACAATCCTAATTTTACCTTTATTCAAGTGTCTGATTCAAAAATTAGAGATATTAAAGAAGATCAAGTAAAACAAATGAAAGCTGATGCTGAAAAGTCCTTTGAAATAGCAAAGGAAGAGATTTATTCCGGTAAATATGATTTAATAGTCCTTGATGAGATAAACAACGCTATAAATTACGATTTACTGGATATAAATAAAGTTATAGACCTTATTAAAAATAGACCGGAAAACATTGAACTTGTAATGACCGGCAGACATGCCAAAGATGAAATAATAGAACTTGCGGATTATGTGACTGAAATGAGGCTTGTTAAACATCCATATCAAAAAGGTATTTTTGCCAGGGAAGGGATAGATTATTAATTTTTATTTTTATAGTGATTTATGATATAATATAATTAGAAAGATTATTTTTAGGAGATAACAATGAATTATCAAGTCATCGGAAAAGAACAAAAATTATTCGGACCTTATACTGTGGAAAGGCTTTCTGCTTTTGCGGAAGCCGGGAAGCTTAGGGGAAATATGATTCTTGTGGACGAAAACGGTTCTAAAATTTATGCTTCCAATGTGGTTCCTTCTTTAATGGATCATCCTACTCACGGATTGAATGTTCCCGGGGAGACTCCCACTGCTACCAATGTCACAAACACATCTTCCGATGATTATGTGGTAATTGAACCTGATGATTCTCCCACACCCACCACTGTTTCAAATTCAAACAGTTATGTGGAAATAACTCCCGACCCCATAACCCCAAAGGAGCCGGTTTGGACTATGATAGGTGCTGATGGTAATTCTTATGGGCCATATACAAAAGCTGAGCTTACTTCTTTTATTTCCGAAAACAGAATAACTCCCAATACAATTTTAACGGATGAATATGGAAGACAATCTCAAGCCAATTCAATATTAAGCTTTGGATATCAAAGCCAAAGTTATGGCAATCAAGGTTATGGCGCTACATCAAATTACGGTGGACAGTATGGTGCCGGTCAGGGTTATGGAAGACCTAACTATGTTGGTAATGATAGTGGAACAGGGACAGGTGCTGTTTTGCCTTTGGAACTTCGCGGTCTTAACTGGGGTGCATTTTTCCTTCATTGGATATGGGGAATTCCTAATAAAACATATTTAGCTTTTTTGTGGTTTGCTATAGGTTGGATTATGTGTTTTGTTCTTTTATTTAAAGGCAACGAATGGGCATGGCAAAACAGAAGGTTTTCTTCTGTTGAAGAGTTTAAAGAAATACAAAGACAATGGACTATATGGGGTATAATTTGCTTTGTTTTTCTTGAGTTACCTGCTATAATTTTCTTTGTTATTGTACCATTTATAGCTATGATTGGTGGTATGGCGTCAAGTTTTTAAAAGTGTCAATTAAAATTGCAAGTTAAAAAATATTTTTTATGGAAGAAGAAAATAATAAATATAAAAATAAACACGGCACTTTTACCGGTCAAGCTGAAGATGCAGAAGTTAATACTCCTGAGAATATTGACTATGGAGATTATGAAAACGATAGTGGAGAAGGTGAGGATGCAGAACTTCCTCCACAGCTTCGTGGTCTCAACTGGGGTGCCTTTTTCTTGGGCTGGATATGGGGTATAGCTCACAATTTACTTATAACTCTCTTGACTTTAATTCCATACGTGGGATTTATTATGAATTTTGTTTTACTTTTCAAAGGTAATGAATGGGCATGGCAAAACAGAAGGTTTAAATCTGTGGATCATTTCAAAAAGGTTCAGAGAATTTGGCTTATTTGGGGTATTATATATTTCTTATTTTTACTCTTTGTTGTGGGAAGTTGGCTTTTTGTGGCTTATATGATGTTAATGACGAGAAGTAAGGTTGGTTAGATTTCTGTGAATATAGTTTTAACGGGTGGAGGCACCGGCGGTCATGTTTATCCCGCCATAAGTATAGCCCAAACTCTTAAAGATTTAGATGAAAAAATAAAAATATTATACATAGGAAGTTCTTCTTCAATTGAAGAAAGAGTATCCGCAAGTCATAATATAGATTTTATAGGCGTTCACAGTGCATCACTGCCTGAGATAAAAAGTTTTAAATGTTTAAAAGCTATTAAGGATGTGGCACAGGGTGTTGTGGAGGCTAAGAAAGCCCTTGACAGCTTTGACTGTGACCTTGTATTTGGAACAGGTGGCTATGTTTGTTATCCTGTATTTATTGCTCAAAAAATGAGAAAGAAGCCCATAGTTATTCATGAGCAAAATGCCATTGGCGGAAAGACTAATAAAGAATTTGCCAAATATGCCACCTATATATGCACTACCTTTGATAACAAAGATTTTCCTTTGGAAAAGATAGTTCAAACCGGGCTTCCCATTCGTAAGTCTTTTAAAATCCAAATTCCCAAAAAATATTATTCAGAAGATTTTGGTATTCCAAAAGATAAGTTTGTGATTCTTGTTTGTGGTGGTAGCCAAGGTGCCAAGGCCATAAACGATACTATTGTTGAAATACTTCCGCAGTTAAAGGATGAGAATATAGAAATTATCCATCAGACAGGAAAAAAGAAATATGAGGATGTTATTAATGCCACCAAAGGTATAGAGGCTCACAATTATCATCCCTATGATTATATTGATATGTATAAGGCTCTCAATGTAGCCGATTTGGTTATAGGACGGGCGGGAGCTTCCACTTTAACGGAAATCTTAACTCAAGGTGTGCCTTCGGTTTTGATACCTTTTCCCTATGCGGCAAGTAATCACCAGTTTTACAATGCAAAGCATTCTTCCGACGAAGGAGCAAGTATTCTTATAGAAGAAAAGAACTTAAAGGGAGAGGAACTTTTAAAAATTATTAAGGACCTTATTCAAAATCCCGAAAAGCTTAGGGAAATGAGCCTTGCCACAGAAAAGGTTATTATCCCCAACCCGGAAGAAAAAATAGTGGAAGTTATCTTCAAAACTTTAAATAAGTAAAATGACAGAATTAGAATTATATAAAAATACCGTAGGTCACAAAGGTGTGGGCAAATTTCTATTTTATACCCAATTTGTCCATGATATGTTAATCCCTTTTGCGGAGTATCTCGGTCTTGACACAAATGAAGAAGACGAAATACTTTGTCATAAAATATCCGAAAAGTTTGGGATGTTTGCCCCTGTATTTTTGGTTCCGAAAAATGTAAAGAAGCCTTCAGTGGACCGGTTTTTGTCATATTATAAAGATTTTGATATTCCAAAGGGTGCTTTTATTAATTATTTGGGAGTATTGGAAGCCCCCAGCCCGGATAGCGGTTTTCATTTCACCCAATATATAAGTCCTTTGAGAAACAGGGACTGTTTAAAAGACATGGAAGAGTATCCCATAGATAATTATATTGATGCTGATTATTCTCACTTTAAAGAAGTGGCAGACAAGGCTCACAGTGAAGGAAAAGCGGTCACTTGTTGGGTAGGACAGATATATGAGAGTGCATGGCAAATAAGAGGGTATGAAGAATATCTTATGGATATGATAGAGGCTCCTGAAAACTGTGAGTGTTTGCTTGACAGAATTACTGAGAATTGTATAAAAATAGCCAAGGAAGCAGCCAAGGCGGGAGCCGACTATATCAGAACCGGTGATGATGTGGCAAATCAAAGAGCTTTAATGTTTAACATTGATATGTGGAGAAAGTTTCAAAAGAAACATTGGAAGCGTGTTTATGATGCCGCAAGAGATATTAATCCTAATATAGGTATATGGTATCACAGTGACGGAAATATTATGGATATTATTCCCGAACTTATTGAAATAGGGGTCACCATACTCAATCCCATACAACCTGAATGTTTGGATGTGGAGAAAGTAAAGAGAGAATTCGGTAAGGATTTGGTCCTTGACGGATGCATAGGAACTCAAACTGTAATGCCTTTCGGAAAGCCGGAGGATGTTCGCGAAACAGTAAAAAGGTGTAAAGATATAGTTTTTGACGGAGCTTTGATTTTAAGTCCCACTCATGTTTTAGAGCCGGAAGTTCCCATTGACAATATAATGGCGTTTATTGAAGAAAGCCTCAAATAATGCACAAATCTGTCCCCCTAAAACTCGAAGAGTTTTGGGGGGTGGCAGTTGCGAAAGCAACTGACGGGGGGATGGAATTTAATGCATAATGCACAATGCACAATGCAAAATTTAATGCAGAATGCAAAATAATTGTGGTGCTTCGCACCACTAAGGTTGGCGGGCTCTAAATTTTACAGTCGCTCTATAAAATTTAGACGTCACCAATTCCCCCCTTTAAGCCATTTCCCAAAAAGTTTCACAAGTTCAACTTTTCGGGAACCCTTAGGCTTTCTCCCACCCACCCGGGATTATAGGGGGGTATATTATTCATTTTTCATTAAATTTTGCATTTTTCATTTTGCATTTTTCATTAAAAAAGACGGTGGGATGGAAAAAAATGAAAAATGCACAATGCATAACAAATTTCTTTTTTAATAGGAGAAAGAAAATGAAAAAAAAATTTTTAGTATTAGTCTTAATATTTATGACAGTTTGTGCTTTTGCCAATGAAATGATAGAAACTCAAAAAGGAAACTTTATCTATGGAGTAAATGTGACTGAATTTGATTTGGAAAAGCCAATTTGGTCAGATATTAAATCAGATTTTAAAGGTGACACGGATATTTATCTTGTAGAGTTTAACTATCAAGGAGAAGTTCAAAGAAAAGTTCTTTTTGGTGGAGCCGGTGAAGAATGTATTGTAAAGCTTTTAGAAGATAAAGATGGATATATTTATCTCATTGGCACCGCATGGGAAGAAACTTTTGGAAGCGGTGATTTTGCAAAACTTAAATCTCACGGAAACAGGGATTGTTTTATTGCTAAACTTGATAGTGAATTAAAAACTGTTAAAGTTGTAAATTTTGGAACTAAGGATTATGATTTTGCAGAAGATTTTATTTTAACGGATAAGGGTTTTTGTGTTGTCGGAAGAACTTTTTACAGTGATAACACTGAAGTTGCTTTTATCAGATTGTTTGATAAAGATTTAAATACACAAGCTCAAACAGAATTTAAGGGTTCATTTAATAAACCGGGAGATGCCATGGCTACATCTTTTGCTTCTGTTTGTCTCTCAGACACCGGAAATTATGTGTGTTGTGGGGCTGCTTCAACAGAAAGTGAGTCTGATGCAACCATAGGTATTCTTGTGGAATTTGATAAAAATTTGGAAATAGTCAGAAAAGCATCAATAAAAGAAGGACCTTTATCTTTTACTTTACATAAAGTTATGACAAATGAGGATGGTTATCTTGTTGCCGGAAACGCCACTCCTTATGAAACTCCTGTAGGTTTCTTTACAGCTTTTACAAAGAATTTTGATTTTATAAACAGACTGACATATACTCCGACAAGTCCATCTCAAGGAGAGTATTTTGTATATTGTTCTTTTCAAAATATTTTAAAAACCACACCTATAGTTGTTGTGGGATTTGCCGGAGAGTATAAAGGAAACGGAGATTATGAGGATGATTTCTTCCATCATTTCTATATTCCTTATGATAAAGAATTAAAAATAAAGAATGCGGTAAAATTGCCTAAAAACACCTTTGCTACCGTTAATACCAAAAATAACACTTTAATGAGTGTGGTTGAAGGAAAAGATAAGTTTACTCTTGTGGAAACAAAGTTATAAAGGAGAAAAATAATGAAAAAAGTTTTGTTTGTGTTTTTAATGGTATTGGTTGCAATGTCTTGCTTTGGTGCAAAATTAATCGAATCCGGTGATGGTTTGATTTTCATTACAAGTATGTCCCGTGATGATGAAAAAATAGGTGATTTTAAGAATATCACTCCTAACGGAATTACAGACGGTGTCATTTTCAAATTCAGTTATGACACATCTTTATACAAGACTGCAAACATAGGTTCAAAGGATAAGGAAACAACTTTTTGGGGAGCTTGTGAAGGTGAGTATGGTGATACTTATGTAGTGGCAACTCAAATAGGGGAGGATGATCCCAATTACCGTGGCAGAGGTCAAGAAGATATTCTTGTGGCAAGATTTGACGAAAATCTGAATTGTCTTAATTATGAAACCGCGGGAACCAAAAATATAGATTGTGCCTATGATATTATATTTACCAAAGACAAGAGAGTTGTTATTTGCGGTAGAAAAGGAACCTTGGATCAAAGCAGAGGTCTTGTTATGTCTTTCAATAATGAACTAAAAGATCAAAAACCTTTCACTTATGCCGGTTCTTTTGTGAAAGAAAATGACGCAGAATGGACAGAATTTGAGAGAATTATAGAAACAAAAGACGGTAATTTCTTTGTAGTAGGTTATACTACCGATAAGCTTAACGAAGACGGTGTATCAAAAGCAATAGTATTTTTGCTTGACAAGAACTTTAATGTTTTAAAGAAAAATACCTATGGTGGAAACGGAACAGATTTAAAATTTAGCGGTGTTATTGAAAAGCCTGAAGGTGGATTTATTCTTGTAGGTTACAACGATTACGGAATGGATCAAAAAGGTTGTGTTATGGAAATAGACAAGAACCTTAACAAGATTAATTATTATGCTTATATGCCGGTGGTAAAAGGTAAAAAAGTTAGATTTAACAATTTAAATTCCATTCAGCCTTTCCAAGGTAACACAGGTGGATATTTGATATTCGGAGATTGTGGCGATACCGAAACCACAAGTTATTATGTTTTGTATAATAAAGGTGTATTTAGTGAATTTTGTGACTTGCCGGAGCGAGATTTTATGTTCCCAATAGCTTGTCGCGGTGATCAATTGTTTATTTTGAGCAGAAATTTCCAAAAGGGTAAAGTGACCTTAGAGGAAATCGGCTGGTTCTAATTTTGCCTTTGGCATCTCCTTTTTCGAGGTGAAATTATGAAAAAAATAATATTATGTTTGTTGATATTAAGTTTAACGGCTTCCGCTTTTGCCTCCCGTTTGCTTAGGGCGGGGGACAGTCTTATATATGTTTTAACCATAGACAATACCCAACGTGGCACGGGAGATTTTTTTGAACTCAAAGGTGACGGTTTATCTGATGGTGTTGTAGTCAAGTATGACAAAGATTTAACCTTCAAAAAAATGGTTAATTCGGGGTGTTCATATCAAGTTTCTTTTTTTGATGCGGTTTATGACAGCAAAGGTTATATAACAGTTATGGGGTATGCCTCTAAGGAAGCCTTTGGCACAGGTATTTTAAAGGATCTGAAGCCCAAAGGTGGAGCAGATATAATCCTTGTAAAATATGATATGGACTTAAACATAGTCAAAATTAACAATATAGGAACAAAATTAAACGATTGGGGCAACAGAATAATCCTTTCAAGCAAAGGGAACTATATAGTTGTGGGTCATGAAACAGACCAAACTCTCACCAAAGCTATTATATATTCTGTGGATGAAAATTTGGAAATAAACAATAAAGCCACTTTTTTAGGCAGTTTTAACAAGCCTTCCGATTCCAAGTTTAATATTTTTTATAATGTAATTGAAACCAAGTCCGGTGATTTTGCACTTTGTGGTGTTATAGCAAAGTCTTATCCCGAGGGCTCTTATGCGGATAAGGGTTTAGTGGTGGTTTATGATAATAAATTTAAGATAAAGAATAAGGCTTCCTTTGGCACAAGCACTCAATGGATTACTTTGGCAGATTTGATAGAAAAGCCGGAAGGCGGTTTTATTATCATCGGACGGACTGGAGGAGAATCCGAGAAAGGAGTTCTTTTGGATTTAGATAAAAATCTTTTGAAAACAGATGTTAAATTCCATTTCCCCACTCTTTCCGGAGGAATGCCCAATTACAATGATTTATTATCAATTCAGCCTTTTACAGGTAACGGTGGAGGATATTTGATTTTCGGAGCCGCTTTTTATAACAAAAGAGGTTATGTCACTTATTACATGGTATATGACAGCGAAAACGGTTTTGAAGAGATATGTCCCTTGCCTGAATTGACTGACATAAACTATTATGTGGGTCCCGATTCAAGTTTTTATATAATAGGTTATGATAAAGAGGGAAATCTGTCCCCGAATACTAACGCTTGGTTTTAAGTAAGGAGATATAAAAATGAAGAAATTATTACTTAGTTTATTGATTGTTATTATGGTAAGTTCACTTTATGCGGGTAAATTTATCGAAACAAGTGATCACAATTTTCTTTATGTAGGCGGTGCCTCACCGGAGACAAGAGAAGCTTGTGGAATTAAAAGCACAGAAGCTTTCGGTTTTTCTGATGCTTATATTATAAAATATAATGCTAAACCTGAATATGTATCTGACGCAGTTTTTGGCGGAGAAGGTAGTGAATATTTTTCCGGTGTATGCGAAGCTGCTGATGGAACCTACATTGCTGTAGGTTGTGTTGATGCCAAATCTATTGGAACAGGCAAATTTACCGGTATGAAAGGTGTAGGCGGTCAGGATCTTTTTCTTGTTAAGTTTGATAAGGATTTAAAGGTTCTTGATGAAACTGTATTAGGAACAGCGGGTGATGATCAGGTAAACGATATTTTTGCGGACAAAGAAGGAAATATATTTGTTATAGGTTCTTCCTTAACCGATGCCAAAAAAGCTTATGCTTATAAACTTTCAGAAGATTTGACATTAATTAAGACCGCAACTCATGTGGGCAGTCATAAAAAGGCAAGAGACGCTAAGTATACAGATTTTGAAGGGGGTTCTCTTATAAAAGGCGGTGAATTACTGTTATACGGTTTCTCTTCTCTGGATATAAACACAGAAAACGAAGCTAAAGTTTTTATGGTTATCTATGACAAGAACTTAACTGTAAAGAAATATCAATTATATTATGTTGATGATATTCACATTTATGGGATAGCTGAAAAAGAAGACGGATTTATAGGTGTGGGCACTTTAGAAGAAAACGATAAAATGTATGGTTATGTTTTGAACGTTGATAAAGAATTAATGCAAAAGAGCAAAGACAGATTCTCTGCTATAGATGATGAAGGAAAACCGGATGAAACATTTTTCTTTACAGTTCATCCTTACAAAGAGGGCTTTTTCGTAACCGGTGATACTTTTGATAAAACCGAGGATATTTTCTTCCCCGTTAATTTTGGTATAATTTATAAAGGTGACAAATTCGGAGAAGTAATTTCTCTACCTCAGCTCACAAATGTGGAATATGTAAAATTAAATGATACAGACTTTGCCACAGCCGGATTTGAAGGAAGCAAATTTGTTATAAAGAAAATAAGTCTTAAATAATGGCATAAGGTGCAATAGCACAAAATATGTTTAGTGTTTGTTTTAAATTTCGTTTTTAAATAGGAGAAGAAAATGAAAAAAATAGTCTTTCTTTTGATTTTACTTTTAATAGGTTCCTGTGTTTTCTCAAACGGACTTATCCAAATAAAGGATAACAGTTTTGTATGGGCAGGTGGAGCCAGCAACTTTGCAGATATAGATTTCTTTGGTAATCTTGATATCCTCAAAGGTGAAGGCGATGCCTATATCATGAAATACAGCTCTGACCTTAAAAAAACTGCCGAGCGTCTGGTAGTAGGGGATGCTTATGAATACTTTACCGATGTATGCGAAGATCGTGACGGTTACATTTATGCTGTAGGAGATGTTCAATTTGCTTCTATAGGAACGGGAGATTTTAAAGGTCTTAAAGGCCATGGTCAACAAGATATGTTTGTTGCCAAGTTTGATAAAGATCTAAATCTTATAAAGATCCTTCTTTTGGGCGGACCTTCCGAAGATTATTCCAACGATATTATAGCTTCAAGAAACGGTTTTGTATATGTTGTGGGCAGAACTTATGATGAAAGAGGAGTCTGCAGCGGTGTTATATATAAAATTTTTGAAGATAATATGAGTATGACAAACGCTTCTTACTTTAAGGGAAGTTTCAAGACTGCTGAGGACGCCAAGTTTACCAATTTTACCAAAATAATCGAATCAAATGCAAGTAAGCTCATAGTATTAGGAAATATCAATTCATCAGACGGTCCCGACGGAGTTAGCAGAAATATAATTATGATGTATAACAGTGATCTCAATATAATGACCAAAAATTCTTTTAAAGAATTAGATGGTAATTCAAACCTTCAAAATATAATTGAAAGAGAAAACGGTGGTTATTATATAGTTGGAAACAAGGGTGTAGACTTTGATTGTAGCGGATACTTGTTCTCAGTTGATAAAGACTTAAAATTTGTAAGCGGATATAGTTACAGAAGTTATGATGCTGACAATAAAAAAGCTGCTATGACTTTCTTTAATTCCATAGATTTCTTAAATAACGGAGAGGGTTATTTGCTTGTGGGTGAAGCCAGCAACGATATCCCCGATGCTCCGAGAGATTTTTATGTTATATTCAGAGACGGTAAATTTATATCTACTTATGATACAAAAATTGACAGATTTGGTGGTTCTTCTCAATTAGTCACAAGTGATAACAAACTTATAATCTGCGGAATACTTGACGAGAAATTCGTTATCAAATCTATATCATTATTTTAGATAGAAAATGAAAAAACTGTTATTTATATTAGTAATAATTTTCCTTTCTCTTTCCTCTTTTGCGGGAAGGTTAATAGAGGCAGACGATAGTAATCTCTTGTTTATAGATACCATTGACGGCACAAAAATAGGTATGGGCTCTTTTATAAATATTAGCCCCAAAGGTGTATGCTTTGGTGTTATACAAAAAATGTCCAAAGATAAGTCTATGTCTTTTTTGGCAACTTTTGGAAGTGTGGATGAAGTTCACTTTATAGATGTGGTCAAGGATGAAAACGGAGATTTTATCGTTTTGGGTGTGGCTTCCGAAGGCTCCTTTGGAGAAGGAGATTTGAAAGGCATAAAATCCTATGGTGATGATGATATAATCTTTATTCGATACGATAAGAGTCTAAAGGTGAAAGATGTTCAAAAGTTTGGATCCGACGCCAAGGATTATGCCTCTCAAATAATAAGGACATCCTCCGGTAAATTTGTAATTGTGGGCAGAACCACTCTTAAAGACGGTATCAAGTCTAACGCTTTTATAGCTTCTTTGGATAAAAATTTTAAACTTGAGAATATTTTTGAGTTTAAGGGTAGCTTTGATAAAAATAAAGATGCGGACAGAACAGATTTTTACAAAGTTATTGAGAATAAAGAGCATGACTTTTTGGTTTTAGGAAACACTATAGACGGTGGAAATTCCACAGAAGAGAAGACCTTTATAATTAAATTATCTAAAAATTTTAATGTTAAAGATAAGAGGGCTTACGGATTAAAGAACAATATTATAAGGCTTACGGATATAGTAGAGTTTCCTCAAGGTGGATATTTGACTGTGGGCTGGACTACGGGAGATAAGCAAAAAGGGTATGTTATGGAACTCACTCCGGGCCTTAATAAATTATCTTCTTTTGATTTTATGCCTACTTATGATAGGGTTCAGGCTCTCCATAACAGTTTATATGCAATTGAACCTTATAACAATTACAGAGCCTATATTATTTCCGGTGTGGCTGTTTGGAGCAAGGGTGAAAGCAGTGACTATTATACCTTGTATCTCCCCTATGACGGTTTTAAAGATTTGGCTCTTTATCCAAAATTAAAAGGTAAATCTCACTTTTTGGACAATAATATTTTATATGTGGCAGGTTATGATGAGGAAGACAGATTAGTTTTTGTTTCCTTAGGCGAATAAATGCATGAGTTAAGTATAACCCAAGATATATTGAAATCCGTTTTGGAAGAGTGCGGAGATAGGGAAGTTAAGAAAATCACTCTTGTTATAGGTGATATGTCTTCTATTTTGGACGAAAGTGTAAAAATGTATTGGGAGCTTTTGGCAGAAGGCACCAAAGCGGAAAGGGCAGAACTGGTGTTTAAAAGGATTGAAGGGGTCTTTATATGTAAGAAGTGTGGTGAAGAATTTCCCATAAAGCACAGTGAGTTTAAATGTCCAAAATGTGGTGCCCAAAGTTTTACCATTCCCCAAAGGTGTAAATCTTTTTATATAGAGAGCATTGATTTATGAAAATAATGATGATGAAAAATATATCAGCCAATAATGATATATACGCTTATAACAACAGAGATTATTGCAGAAAGAAGAGTATTAAACTGATTAATGTAATGGCTTCCCCGGGAGCGGGAAAGACTTCTGTTATAACAGGGCTCTTATCCTTGTTTCCAAATAAAGACGCTTTAGGGGTAATTGAAGGTGATATAGCTTCCGATATTGATGCTGAAAAGCTAAACAATTTGGGCTATAAAACTGTCCAAATCAATACGGGGGGCGGTTGCCATTTAAACGCTGTATCTATAGGTGACGCTCTTAAGGAGCTTGATATAGAAAAGGGGTGTGTTTTTATTGAAAATGTGGGAAATTTAATATGCCCTTCAGCCTTTGATTTGGGGGAAAGCTTGAAACTGTTGATAGCCAGCGTTCCGGAGGGTAGCGACAAGCCTTTTAAGTATATTTCCATGTTTGAATGTGTGGATTTAATAGTTTTGAACAAATGGGATTTGGCTCCTTATATGAGATTTGATTATGAGGAGTTTGAAAGGGGAGTCCGAGCAGTAAACGAGAAAGCCCCTATAATAAAGGTATCTTGCTTTGAAGGTCTTGGACTTGATGAATTGTATAGGTTAATTGAGGTGTAATATGAAAGTTGTCAAAATAATAATATTAGTTTTAATTGTAGTTGTTGTTTTGGGGCTATGGACTTTGAAACATGCGGGAAGCAGAGTAAACACACCCACAGGAGTAGGGGAAACCGTCACCTTAGGCCCTTCACCCTTGGATTTCAAATCTTTGGATGAAATTGTGGGAAAGGGAAAGCCTGTTATTATAGATTTTGGTGCAAACTGGTGTGGACCTTGCCGAAGTTTTCATCCTAAATTGGAGAAAATGTCAGAACAGTATAAGGATGTGGCTTTTATTAAGTATGTGGATGTGGATAAACGAGGAGATATAGCAGACGATTATCCAATAAATGTAATTCCTTCTCAAATATTTTTAACCGGGGACGGAGTGGCTTATAACCCTTCAGCTTTTGTTTCTTCCATAGATTTTCAAAGAGCTACCACTACACAAACAAAAGTTCCCTGTATCTATCATGTGGGTGCATTAAGTGATGAAGAAATGCAAATGATACTTAGAGATATGGGAGCCTTAAATTAAATCTGTCCCCCTAAGCCGAAGGCTTGGGGGGTGGCATTTGCCAAAGGCAAATGACGGGGGGATGGAAATTTTTAAAATCAGAAATATGAAATCAGAATTTTGTCCCCCTAAGCCGAAGGCTTGGGGGGTGGCATTTGCCAAAGGCAAATGACGGGGGGATGGAAATTTAATGCAAAATGCAAAATGCATAATGCACAATAATTGTGGTGCTTTGCACCACTTAGATTTGGGGGGCACTAAGGTTTATAGACGTTCTATAAGATTTAGTCGACGCTAATCTCTCACTATTTTTCGAAGAAAAATAAAAAATACAAGGAGAACATTATGAAAAAATTTTTATTTTTAATTTTGGTATTACTGTTTGCTTTTTCTGTCTGTGCTATGGCAGATAAGGAAAACAAAAAAGAAAAGGAAGTAAAAATCCCGGACAGCGTTTGGAAATTAGATATCCAAAAAGATACCATTGAGGGCTTAAAGAAATACAAAAAGCCTTTAATTATTGACTTCGGCGCCGAGTGGTGCGGACCTTGTCAAAAATTTCACCCCATTCTTGAAAAAATGAATAAAGATTATAACAAAAAGGTTATAATTAAATATGTGGATATTGACGAAAACCGCAAAATGATAGAGAAGCTACCTATTGAGTGCGTTCCTACCATTATGTTTTGGACTGCCGAGGGCAAACCCTTTATTCCTTCAAAGAAATATAAGGACTATTTTGTATTTACAAAAGATAAGAAAGGAAATGTCACCTATAGTTTTATTCAAGGTTCTATTCCCGAGAAACTTTTTAAAGAAATTATTGCCGATATGGGAATAAAATAAATGGAAAACATCTATAATTTTTGTGTAGATTTAGTCCGTAATAATTATTTTTTTGGTGCTCTTATTAGTTTTATTATAGGAGCACTTATGGCTTTTACTCCCTGTTCCTTGTCTAAAATTCCATTGGTAATAGCCTATGTGGGCAACGTTCACAGCGACGGAGTGAAGACAGACTTTTGGCTCAGTGTGGTTTTTTCTGTGGGATCCGCCATTTTGTATACAGCCTTTGGAGTGCTGGCAAGTGTGGTGGGCTCCGGCTTTATGATTTCTAAGTGGACTTTTGTGCTGCTGGGTGTGGTAATGCTGTTAATGGCACTCCAATTGACCGAAATAGTGAGTTTTATCCCGACCATAGATATTAGCCATAAGAATAAGAAAAAAGGCATCATTGGGGCTTTTATTGCCGGAATTTTAGGCGGTTTGGTTATGTCACCCTGTGCTACTCCCTTTTTGGTAGTAATTTTAGGGATTATAGCAAGTAAGCATGATATAGTTTATGGTGTGATATTGATGCTGATGTATTCTTTGGGTAACGGTGCCTTGACCATAATAGCGGGAACTTATACGGGTTTTGTGCGAAAGTTGAAACAAAATGAAGCTTATGGTAAGTTTGACAAAGTAATGCGTTGGTCTTTGGCAATAATCGTCGCCATAATCGGCTTCTATTTCCTTTACCAAGCCATGTGATTTTTTTAAATCACAATTGTTAAAGTAAAAAGCATAAAGCAGAAAATAGTGGTGCTTCGCACCACTGAGGTTGGTGGGCTCTAAATTTCAAGGCCGACTCTGGTGGATAGTCAGTCCCCCCTATTGTATTAGGGGGGATTTAGGGGGGTGATCGTTTTGCTTTCTGCTTTCTGCTTTTCAAATTTGCATACTTGCAAATTTTATTTGTGCATTGTGAATTGTGCATTTTAAAAAAACTATGATTATTATAATAACAGGTGCGTCACATACGGGGAAAACTCTCCTGGCACAGAGAATGCTTGAGAAGTATAAGTATCCCTATTTGTCAATAGATCATCTCAAAATGGGCCTTATTCGAAGCGGTAATACCCATCTCACCCCAATGGACGATGACCTTCTCACAGAATATCTTTGGCCCATTGTTAGGGAAATAATCAAAACTGCCATTGAAAACAGCCAAGATTTAATCCTTGAAGGTTGTTATATCCCCTTTGATTGGAGAAGAGATTTTGAAAAATCTTATTTGGAAAATATTAGGTTTATATGTCTTGCCATGACGGATAATTATATAGATAATCATTTTGGTGATATAGTAAAATACGCTTCTGTAATTGAAACAAGGTTGTGTGATGATTGCTCTCTTCACCGGCTCAAATCCGAAAATAAAAGAATAATTGATGGATTTACCAAAGCAAAGGAGCATATAGTCTTAATCCATGACAATTATGAAAAGACTATTAACAGTTTATTTAAAAATAAAGATAATTATTAAGGAGATAAATATGACAAAATATGATATAATTAAAAAATACATAGATGAGTATGATTATTACGGTTTGCTTGAAATGGGTTGTCCTGACGACGAATTTGACACTGAAAATGATATGATATGCAAAAGAGTTTCAACAAATTATTCTGTAGAAAGAATAGCAAGAATTATCACAGATGTATTTAATGAAATGTTTTCAGAAAATGATAAACCTGAATTGTTTATGGAAACTGCCAAAAAAATCAAAAACGCTTTCATTGAAAATAACATAACAGATTAACTCAAAAAAAGGCTTCTCTTGTGGAGCTTTATTTGTTTATTATTTTGTCATTTATTGATAGGGAAAATATATTACTATAGGTATTAACGAAACAATAATATACGGTGCATTTTTTGTTTTTGTTCCAACAATCTTTATTTTGAGAAATACTATACTTATTACAAATCACACAATCTTATTGTAAGATTTTTAACTCTTTTTGACAATAATTGCAAATATTTATTTTTTTTATTTGTCATAATATTTAAAAGCTGTTCATTTTGGTTGAATGTTTTTTTAAAGGATAGTTTTATATTAACTATTTTATTTAAACCTTATCTATAAAAAATAATATTAAAAAATAAGACATATAACTAAAATTGTTATAATTATTAGAATTAATATAAAAATACCACCACAACAAGAGGAGCACAAACCGCAACTCATTAGATCCATACAACCCCAAAAGATTTTATCTTCTTTCCTCATTTTAGTATTCCTTTTGCTTATCTCAGTGTTTTTTTGTTTGGCTCGTGGCAAAAAACGATACAAAACCATATATATTATACACCGTTTTTTTTTTTTTTCAAGTTTTAAGACATTTTTGGTGGGTTTTTGAAAAAAGTCTCGTTTTGGGGCAAATTTGAAAGAATAAGGAAATATAGGTTTTGTGTGTTGGCAGAGGTTTTGTTATTGTTTTTATGATTTGAATTATTAATGATAATAGTTCTGTGGTTATAAAATCTTTCATATAAAATCAATATCTTATACTATAAATGTTTAAAAATTTGATAAAACCCCCTTGTTTGTGATAAAATAAAAATGTAATTAGAAATATATGGAGAAAAATATGTTAGCAAAGAGAATTATCCCTTGCCTTGATATGAAAGGCGGGAGAGTAGTTAAAGGTATTAATTTTGTAGGTTTATCCGATGTGGGTGACCCTGTTGAGAGAGCAGCCTTTTACGCAAAGGAAGGTGCCGATGAAATTACATTCCTTGACATTACAGCATCAAACGAAGACAGAGACATCATGGTTGATATAGCAGCCAAGACAGCCGAAGCTATCCAAATCCCCTTTGCAGTAGGTGGCGGTATCAGAACTGTGGAAGATTTCAGAAAAGTTCTCTCAAAAGGTGCCGACAAGTGTTCTATAAACACAGCAGCAGTAAAGACTCCTCAATTAATTAAAGATGCCAGTGAAACCTTCGGCTCCCAAGCTGTTATAGTTGCCATTGACGTTATTAAAGTAGGGGACAACAAATGGGAAGTTGTGGTTAAAGGCGGAACTGAAAAGACAGGTCTTGACGCAGTTGAATGGGCAAAGGAATGTGAAAAATTAGGTGCCGGTGAAATCCTTCTCACCTCTATGGATAAAGACGGAACCAAGGACGGTTACGACCTTGAAGTTACAAGAGCTATAGCCGAAGCGGTAAATATTCCCGTAATTGCCTCCGGTGGTGCCGGAACCTTAGAAGACATTTACCTTGCTGTTACGGAAGGAAAAGCCGATGCCGCCTTGGTTGCATCCATGGTTCACTATGGTATTCACTCTATTAAAGAAATTAAAGAGTATTTAAAATCTCGCGGAGTGGAAGTTCGTCTTTAAATATGAAAATAGCTGTTTTTGGAGGCTCCATATCAAGTGTCCCGGAAAGTGAGGTTGCCAAAGATATCTGGCGAGAAGAATTAAATGCCAATGTTGTCACATACGGTGTGGGTGGTATGGGTTTCTCTAAAAATACAGGTGAGGATAATATCCAAGCTCAAGTAGAAAGAGCCATAAAAAAAGAGCCTTACGATGTCTATGTTTTTTGGGCTTCAAACAATGATATATTTCAAGGTCATCCCATAGGGGACTACAAGGATTACACCGAAGCTGACAATTTTGATAAAGAAAAATTAATTACTCAATGCGGTGGCATAAACTATTGTTTTAAGAGAGTTTTTGAAACCAACCCTTGGGCAAATATTATTTTCTTTACCACTTTTAAATCCACTTATGACGGTGAAAAATCCTTTGATCCCTTTTATGTGGGCGGAGCTTATGAATATTTAAAAGCTCAAATCAAGTGTTGTAATTATTGGGGTGTCCCTTGCCTTGACCAGTTTACCAATATTCCTTTTAACAAATATAATATTCCTTTATATTTTATGGAAGATAAAGTTCACTTGACCGAGGAGGGATATTCTTTTGTGGGCAATATCCAAGCACAATTTATAAAAAACAATATTTCAAGGAGATAAATTATGAAAAAATTTATGACAGAGTTTAAAGAATTTGCCATGCGTGGCAATGTAATGGACCTGGCTGTCGGTGTAATCATAGGTGCAGCTTTTAAGAGCATAGTTGACTCTCTTGTGACCGACATTATTTCACCTATAATAGGTATGTTATGTAAAGGTAATTTTGATACTCTTCAAGTAGGTTTTTTGGGTGTCACCTTAACCTATGGTAAATTTATAACCGCTGTTATAAACTTTTTAATTATGGCTTTTGTGGTATTTTTGTTGATGAAAGGTATAAACGGTTTATCTAAAATAGGTAAAAAAGAAGTTCCGGCTGCTCCTACCACAAAGGTTTGTCCTTTCTGTAAGTCAGAAATAAACATAGAAGCTACAAAATGTCCAAACTGCACTTCAGAACAACCGAAACCAAAACCGAAAGAAGAAGTGAAGTTATAAACTTTTCTTTCATTAAAAATAAAGGAAATAACACTCCAATCTTCCGTCCCCCTCGTAAAGGGGACTTGTGGAGTGTTATTTTTTTAAGGAAGGAAAAAGTGAAATCTGAAATCTCTCCCCCTAAGCGAAGCTCGGGGGGTGGCAGTTTCAAAGAGCTGATGGGATGTTAACCCAAGTAGGACGAGATTCCACATTCTGCATTCAGTGGTGTGAAGCACCACAATTATTGACCGTGCTCATTACAGAGCATCTTCTCCGTGTTCTTCGGTTCTTATACGAATACAGTCCACGATATCAGATATAAATATCTTTCCGTCTCCTACTTCACCTGTTTGAGCCTTTTCTATAATTATGCTTGTGATTTTTTTCAAATCTTCGTCTTTAACAACGAGAGTAAACATAATCTTAGGGAGCATGTTAATGATAACCATCTGTCCTCTAATCTCATCAGTATATCCTTTTTGGTTACCGCAACCCATAACTTGACTTATGGTTAGTCCACCTACTTCTTGCTCAAGGAAAGCGTTCTTTAGCGGTTCCAACATTTCGGGTCTGACAATAGCTTCAATTTTTTTCATAATTAAACTCCTAATTTTACCTAATTTAATCCAATCCCAAGAATGATGGGTAAGCAGATTCTCCGTGTTCGGAAACATCCAGTCCGTTATCTTCGTTCTTTTCGCTAACCCTAATAGGTCTACAAACACTCATTACTTTTAGAATTATGAATGTCATAACTCCGGATAACAGAATACTTACAATTATGCTAAATATTTGAACAAGTATCAGTTTGTAATCTCCGAAGAACAATCCGTTATACATAATATCCGGATTAATGGTTTTTGTTGCAAATAATCCTGTCACGATGCCACCATAAATTCCGCCTACACCGTGACAACCGAAGGCGTCTAAGGCATCGTCATATTGGAAACGTCTCTTAATATGTCCTATTGCCAAATAACAAATAGGGCTTACGAATAATCCTATCAAAAAACTTGACCAAATGGGAACAAATCCCGCACCGGGTGTTATGGCAACAAGTCCCAAAACAGCACCTGTGGCACTACCTAACAATGTCACTTTTCCACGACGAACTTTTTCAATAAACATCCAGCTTAACATGGCTACAGCCGCACTTGTGCTTGTGGTGATAAAGGCGTGACAAGCAAGTTCGTTAGCACCGAGAGCACTACCTGCATTAAATCCAATCCAACCAAACCATAAGAGAGCTGCTCCAAGAAGAACAAAGGGAATATTATGAGGATTGTAGCTAAGCATACCGTGTCCTCTTCTCTTTCCCACAACCAGACAAGCTGTAAGTCCCGCAATACCTGAGGAAATGTGAACAACGTTTCCTCCTGCAAAGTCCAAGCTTCCGATCATTTTCAGGAAACCGCCTTCTCCCCAAACCATGTGTGCCAAAGGATAATATACCAAAAACAGCCAAAATACTATAAATAAGAATAAAGCACTGAATTTCATTCTTCCCATAACGGATCCTGTAATAATAGCACAAGTAATAAGTGAAAACATCATTTGAAAAAGCACAAATGAAGTTTCCGGAATTGTGCTTGAGTATGCAGGGTTAGGGTCAGTATTAATATTCATTAAGAAACAATTCTTTAGTGAACCTATTATTCCGTGAAAATCTCCTGTAAAGGATAGGGAATATCCTACCGCAATCCACAAAGCAGTTGCCAGTCCGCATATAAAGAATGAGGACAGCATTGTGTTGATAACGTTTTTTCTGCGGACCATACCTCCGTAGAAAAATGCCAGTCCCGGTGTCATGATAAATACCATGGCACTTGCAATCAGGACAAACGCAGTGTCACCTGTATTCATTTTTTACCTCCAAAAAAAAAGAGCTTTAGATTTAAAAAACCTAAAGCTCCTTTGCTTTAAAAAAATAAGACACCGATAGTGTATTATCAGCGTCTTTGCTTTTTACACTTATATTATACTACTTTTCAAAACCCTTTGTCAAGTTTTAAATTATATTTTTTACAAAAAATTGTATTTTTTTTTGAAATATGGTAAAATTAATTGTATGATAAATATTGAGGTAATACTATGAATCAAACGGAAAAAGATGTTTTGACATTTGTAAATGAGAACGATGTAAAGTTTATCAGACTTGCCTTTTGTGATTTAAAAGGAAATATGAAAAACATTTCTATTATGCCTAATGAATTGGAAAATGCCTTTGATAGGGGAATAGCCGTTAAAGGTAATTATATATTTGATACAGAAGAGGAGATTGACCTATTCTTGTTTCCCGATGCCGCTACATTACATATTCTTCCCTGGCGTCCTCAAGAAGGAAGAGTTATGAGGCTTTTCTGTTATATAAAGGAGAGAGAAGGAAACATTTCTCCTTTTGATTGTCGCCATATATTAAAGGAAAAAATATCAGTTATAGATGATTTGGGATTAAAAATAAAAGTAGGTTTTGAATGTCCATTTGCTTTATACAATTCAAGAGAAGAGAAAATTCCCATTGATTTTGCCACTTATTTGGATGTGGCTCCTTTTGATAAGGGTGAGAATATAAGAAGAGAAATTTGTTTGTCTATGGAGAAGATGGGAATATATCCAAAGGGTAGTTTTCACCAAAAAGCTCCGGGACAAAATGAAATAGATTTTGAAAGCGATCTTGACAGTGCTTGTGATAATTTTGTGGTTTTTAAAAATCTTATTTATGTAATTGCTTGGAGAAGCGGTCTTTATGCGGACCTTGAAGAAGAACCTTTTGTTCTTAATATAGAGATAGAAAATGAATACATCAAAAAGCAGTTTAAGAAAGATTCTTTGAATATGTTTAAGAAATTGATAAATAATACTTTGAAAGAGGTTGATAAATATAGCCTTGATGTTGCCTATCTTGACAAGAAATTAACCATAAAAACTTCTTTTGATTATAATATAAATATATTTATGGTATTACCCTTGATTTTATCTTGCTGTATAGATATTATAAAACAAAGGTCACCTCAAGAAAGAAAGAAAAGGTCCGGAAAATCATCTGATTAATATATGGAATTAACTAAGAATGAGTAATGCTGTTATAATTTCTCAAAATCAAGATCTTATAAATCATTTGAGAGAGTTTTTTCTTGATAATTCCATAGAAGAAATATGTGTATGTGATTCCGGGGATAAGGCAAGAAAAGTTTTTCAAGATAAGGATTTTGATTATATCTTTATAGACAGAGAGGGTAAATCTGAAGAGGAGTTTGCTATTGATTACAGTGGTAATTATATGTGCCAGGTAATTATCTTTGTGGAAGAAGATATGTTTGAATATATAGTTGACCAAATGTCCGAATATGGAATTATTACAATAGAGAAGCCTTTGGATTTAAGATTCTTGCAATTGTGTTATAAACTCTCTGTTGCTTTTCAAAATAGGTTTATAAAAATTGAAAATGAGAACAAAAAATTATTAAGTAAAATAGAAGAAATAAAACTGGTTAATAAGGCCAAGGCCCATTTAATCAAGAAATATAAAATCTCAGAAGAAGATGCTCATAAATTAATTGAGCATCAAGCAATGAACTTGCGTAAAACCAAGGCTCAAATCGCAAATATAATTCTAAACGATAAGTAAAAAGCGAGTATAAAAATACCAAAGAACCGAAAATATCTATTTTTTATAGAAAATATCAAGCGACTATAACAAGATTTTTTTTATTAAGCAAATAATAGGCAATATGTAATATTGCCGGTGGATTTGCCCCATTTTACAAGAAAAGACAATTTTACATAGTAAAATTAGGATTTTCGCAGTAAAAGGGAGCAAAGGCAATTATGCGTCTATAAAAAAATCGTAGGTTAAGGAGCGTAGATATTTTCGTGATAAAAAATTAGAGATTTTCGGAAGATTTGGGATTTTTATACTCAAGAAAAATAAATAAATATCGCAGGAATTTGAAAAAAAAGGAATTTTTAGGGATATATGACATCTTTTTAATATTAATTATTCCCAATTATTTCAAAATTCACAAATTATTTGTTAAAAATACCCCTAAAAATACAATTTTACTCTTAACAAAACCAATTATTTACAAATTATTTAAAAAAGACAAATCATTGGAAGAAAATTCAAAAATACCCCCTTTACTCCTTGTTTTTTCTATTTTAATTGTGGTATAATATAAGTGTAGGGTTTTTTGTGGTTTAAATTAATCAGGTTATGACTTTTGATATTTATCCACAAAAAATGATACAAATAAATTACACTTAGGAGGATCACACAATGATCACAATTAAAAAGGGTTTCACCTTAATTGAGTTGTTGGTTGTTATAGCAATCATTGCTATACTTGCAGCAATTCTGTTCCCTGTGTTTGCACAGGCAAGAGAGAAGGCAAGATCATCAAGTTGCCTTTCAAACATGAAACAAATCGGAACAGCCCTTCAACTCTATGTTGATGACTGGGATGAAACAATGCCGTTTGGAGTAAGTATGTATATTACTCCCTCCGATGGTTATCCCGGAAAAACCTATATGGTTTATGATAACCTTGTATACGGTAACGGTGGTAACGCTTATACATGGATGGATGCAATATTCCCTTATGTAAAGAATGTTAGTTTATATCATTGCCCATCT
>JAFSVJ010000018.1 GCA_017445025.1 Abditibacteriota bacterium
AAATAAAAAATATTAATTTTTTTAAAAAAAAGTGGTTTTAATCTTGACAAATTAAAACTTTTATGATATAATAATTATTGGATAGCATTAAGCTTTCTGTGTATTTTATATGCGGGATGAATAATTGTTCTGTGAACCTAAAGAGGTGCGGAGTGACTTATTGCTATACTAAAAAAAAACGGAGATTACAATGAAGAAAATCGTTGTAGCTATCATGGTTTTAACTATGATGGTATCTGCCATAGCTGCTATGGCACAATCTGAGAAGAGTTTCTCAATCACACCAAGAATCGCCGCTCACTTCTTCTCAAATAGCGACGCAAAAGACAATTTGGGAACCGCATACGGTATCTTAGCTGATATCGATGTTGCTTCTCTCCCGGTTGGTTTTGAAATCGGTTACATGACCGGTAAGAAAACCAGAGACACAAAAATCCCTGTATATGAAGAAGGATATTTAGTAGACGAAATTGACGCTGACCAAAAGTGTTCAGCATGGGCTATCCCTGTATTAGCTACTTACACATACCCCTTCTCTGAAAACTTTTACGCAAAAGCCGGTGCCGGTGTTGCTTTCGTTCATGCAAAAGCTGAAATTTCAGTTTCTGATGCATGGGCAGGCGTTATTGCTGATGAAAGTTACTCAAAGACAAAGACAAACTTTGCTTTCAAAGTTGGTGTTGGTGCCAAATTTGCTCAAAACTGGTCTGCAGAACTTTTCTACGCAGATTACGGCAAAGCCAAGATTGATGACGATGCTGACGGAATTAAGACCGGTGGTATTGAACTTAACGTTGGTTACACATTCTAATTAAAGTTAGAAACCAAAAGAGCGACTTAGGTCGCTCTTTTTTTTAATGAAAAAAGTGAAATATTATTCCTTAAGCCACAGTCTTGGGGACAGAAAAAGGAGCCTTTCGGCTCCTTTTTGTTCTGCTTTCTGCTTTAATATTTATTATTTTATTATTAAAAATTGAATTATTTCTTAAAATTGTAGTATAATATATATAGGTGTGTCTGTTTCACATTTTGACATTTTATCCATAACAGGTTTATATATATGTATGAAATAAAAGTAAAAAACAAGAAAATAGTGGTTGTGTCTCTCATTTGTGCTCTTATTCTCACAGGTGGGGTTTATTTTGCCCGTGATATTATAACCAAACCTTTTAAGACTTATGTGCCTTCCGTAGGCCCTATAGACAGAAGCGATGTTTCCGGCAGTGAGTTTTTCAATATGTTAGGAGATCCTACAAAAGGTGATGCACAGGGTAATTTAGGACAGGGAAAATACAGCTATTCCGCTCTTGCCAAAACCTATACCGATATTAAGACTTTAGCTCTTGAAATCAAAACTACCACAGAGGTAATTCAAGACGGAAAGGTTATGGATTCCCTAAATGACAAACAAGACTTTAAATTTTCTCGTAAATATAAATTTGCCATAAAGTCTTCAGAAAACCAAATATACAGTGACGGAAAGACTGTCACACGATATATGCCCAAGGTAAAAACCTATGCCACAGAACCTATTTCCGACGATTTTCTCTCCGCTCTTGTGGCATCATCTCCTGCTTTAAACACCATAGGGCTTCTTAACGGTGCTGATTACAGTGGCAGAATTAAGGATTACAAGTCTGTTGGAAAGGAAACAGTGGAAGGTCATGCCTGTGATGTTATAGAAATTACCCTTGATGGTCAAGGTCAGGTGCCTGATTTCAAACAAAGATTATGGCTGGAAGAAAAGACAGGTATAATTATTAAAAACTATTACGAATTGACCAGAGTTATGCCCTCTGATGAGGGAAAGACTACCACTATTACCATGAAGGTGACCAATACCACCACCAATTATAAAATAAACGAACCTATTAATGACAAAGTTTTTAGATTTGTGCCGTCAAAGGACGATAGGAAATACGATCCCAAAAAAGAAGCTGAAGAAATGGCTCGTCAAGCTAAATTAATTGAAGAGCAGAGAAAGGCTTTTGAGGCGGAAGAAGCCAAAAAGGCTCAAGGAAATCTTGCCGGTCAGAAGCTTGAAAACCTCTCACCCGAAGAAAGAAAAAAAGCTCTTGAAAAGGCACAAAAAGAATTTGAAAAGAACAATCCTGTGGACAAGCAAACCTATGGTTTTAAAGCCACCGGTTTTTCACCTTCCGCTTTCCGAGGAGAAAAGCTTGTAGTGGTATTTTGGGCTTACGGTGCCGGGGAAGAGTATATGGAAACTGTATCCAACTTTGCCAGAAACACCAAGGGTAAATATAAAGTTATTACGGTTAATGTAAACCAACAGTCCCAAAAGCTTAAAAACCATGTAAAAGACCAAAAGTATAATGTGCCTGTTTACTATTTGGATGAAAAGGACTCTCTTGCAACCATAAAGAAAATGCAGATTATTTCACTGCCCGCAACCTATTTTATAGATGAAATCGGCGTGACAAGGGATGTGCTTTACGGAATCTATCCTTTAGGCAAACTTGTGACTACCGCAGCTATGAAATTGGACAAAAAAGAGATAGAGCCTTCAACTCCCGCTGTGAAGGATCCCAAAACAGAGCCTTCCACACCTTCTGTGAAGGATCCAAAAACCACAGAGCCTCCTGCAACAAATCCCAAAGAGGGTGGCGATGAACCTAAGGTTGAAGTAAATACAAATACAGAGCCTAAGGAGCCAAAGGAGGAAAAACAGGAAGCAATTGAAAAACAAGACCAAGGTGATGATGATCTTGAAGTTGAAATAACCGAAAATCCAAAGGAAGAGCAAAAATGACAGATTTAACCAAAGAAATAATGACCTTAGATGAAGATTATGTTATGCATACATACGGACGTTTTCCCATTGTAATTGAGAGAGGGGAAGGTTGTTATTGTTATGATACCGAAGGAAACAAATATTTGGATCTGATTGGGGGAATAGCTGTAAATATTTTAGGTTACGGGGACCCTGTTTTGGGTGAAGCCATAGGCAAACAGGCCAAAAATATTATTCATACATCTAACCTGTTTTATACTATACCTCAACCGAGACTTGCAAAAAGGCTTACTACCCTTGCGGGCATGAGAAAGGCTTTCTTCTGCAACAGTGGTGCGGAAGCCAACGAGGCAGCTCTTAAGCTTGCCAGAAAAGCAGCCAAACTTACAGGCAGAGAGACTAAAACAAAGATAGTGTCTACCTACAACTCTTTCCACGGAAGGACCTTAGGTGCCATAACCGCTACAGGTCAAGAGAAATACCAAAAGTCCTTTTTGCCTTTAATCCCCGGTTTTGATTATATAGAATATAACAATATAGAACAACTTGATATAATTGATGATGATACCTGTGCTGTAATTGTAGAGCCTATCCAAGGTGAAAGCGGTGTTCACCCGGCTACAGGAGAATTTTTGCTTGCATTGAGAGAGAAGTGTGACAAATATAATGTTGCCCTTATTTTTGATGAAGTTCAGACAGGTATGGGACGAACGGGAAAACTCTTTGCATATATGCATTTTGGGGTTAAACCTAACATTCTAACTTCCGCAAAAATGATAGGAGGAGGTTTTCCTATGGGGTGTTGTATGGCAGATGAGAAATATATGGATATTTTCACTCCCGGAGATCACGCATCCACCTTTGGAGGAACACCTCTTGCCTGCACAGCAGCTATGACGGTTTTGGACAGAATGGAAGAGCTGAATTTGTTGGAAAACTGCACCAAGATGGGTGAGTATTTTATGGAAAAATTAAAAACTCTTCCTCATCTTAAAGAAGTCAGAGGAAAAGGTCTTTTGATAGGAGTAGAGTTTGATAAGCCGGTTGCCAAAACTATTTCCACAGAAGGTTTTAAACACGGTGTGATTATGAATTCCATAGGAGACAGTATTATCCGTTTAGTTCCACCACTTATTATTAAGAAAGAAGATATAGACTTTGCGGTTGATGTAATAAAGAAGATTATGAATTAATTATCGTGGTGCTATGCACCACTTATGATTTTTTTAATTTATGAGATGTTTATGAAAATTAAGATTATTTTAGCATTATTAATCCTTGCTTTATCTCTTTCCTGCTTTGGAAAGGAAATAGCTGTTATGGATTCCTTAGATACAAGTGGGAAACTTTTTGACGGTTATTATTTAAAGGATTATAAGCCTCATAGGGTGACAGACAGGTCAAGCGAGGTTTATTTCACCAAAGACGGATTTGGAGTGGGAATGACCAAAGGTGGTGAGTTCACTCTCAATTCCAATAACAAAAGGCTTAATTTTATGGGCCTTTCCGGCATAGTTCTATATGACAGAGACAATCCCAACATGCTCTATTCTCTTGATTTGGAAAGAATAGACAAAGCCGGTTTCTATGGCACTTGTGAGCCTTTGGGAGTCACCTGTGATATAAAAGTGGTCTCCAAGGACATTTATGTAGGTCTTTCCGGCACAGTCACATCAAAGGAAGACAAAAAGATCGCCTTGGCTTTCTGTTTTCCCGTAGACGGAACCACTTCTTTGGTTAAAGACAAACAAATATGGATTTATGACTTTTTTGATGCAGTGAAATGTGAGGAGAGCAAGGAATATACCACTCCCGCTCCCAACGATCCCTCTGTTTCACAATATCCCTTCGCCACCATTATGACGGGAAACATTTCCTTTGCCATGGCAACAGCTCCCGATTCCAGAGACAGTAAATTTTCTTATTACAAAGATTTAAAATCCTTCGTTAATAAATATGATTTGACCTTAAAGAAAGACACTCCTCTTGAATTGGATTTTATAGTATATAAATACAGTTATCTGTGGGGTTTTAGAAGTGCTTACGAGAGATATGCAACCATATATCCCTCAAGTTTTCCTCAAAAAGAAAGCCTTAAAGTAGACCCGGAAATAAAAGAGTTAGATGACGTTCACTATTATTTCAAGAGTTTGCTTAATTATGACGGATACAGAGTAAAGGGTCCTTTGGACTTAAACGATATTTACTTTATAAAGTGTGTGGCAAAGAATAAGCCTGTATATTATGAGGTGCCTAAGGAGAACTTTGCCACAGAATATCCCAAGGCTGTATTCTTTGGTTTTAAGCCTTTGGTGGATAATCCATCTCCCGCAGATAAAAAGGTTATGGCTGAGATTTTGCCCGTTTACGAATTGATACAAGATTCTGCTTGGAATGTGGTCCCCGCTGCTGAGACCAACAACAGAAATGTTATGTGTGAAATGTATTACAAGGGTGATGATTATTATGTGGTCACATTCAATAACAACAATTTAAAGAGAGTTTCTTTCTTGATGTTAATGGATTATTCCGGACCTACCACGATTAAAAACCTTGCGGATAACTCAAATTATAATATAAAAAACAAAACCATTGATATTGTTATGAATCCCTATGGTTTGGCTGTCTTTAGATATACATCAGAAATGATGAATAATCAAAAATAGAAAATCAAAAATCAAAATCGTGGTGCAGACGGCCCTCCACGGTCGCTTGGTTCTTTTTTGAAAGGAAAATAGCGGATCTGAAAAGTTTGAGTATGTGCTAATCCTATCTTTTTCCAAATCCCTAAAAGTTTCGCAAGCTCAACTTTTTGGGATGAGAAAGAGGGTGAAGTCAATTAACTATAGCAAGCTCTAAAGTTTAGAGCTCGCTAACCTTGGTGGTGCGAAGCACCACATATATATATATTAAGCTGATATTAGAATGTTATTTAATTTAAAAGTATATGGGAAGGCTCTCTGCGGAGAGACGGTTTGTGCCATAGGTTATTTTGACGGAGTTCATATAGGTCACAGAAAGCTTTTTGAGACTTTAAAGAGAGTTTCTGAAGGTCGACAAACTGTTGCCGTAACTTTTAAACCTCATCCTATTGAATATATTAACAAAGACCTGTCCCCAAAACTCATTAACACTTATGAGCAAAAGGTGAGAAAAATTCTCTCCTTAGGAGTGGATACGGTTATTGTGGTTAAGTTTGACAAAAATATTGCCAATGTGTCTGCAGAGGATTTTATACGAGAATTTATCATTAAAAATCTAAACGGTAAGTCTATATGTGTGGGTTTTAATTTTAAATTCGGACTTAACAGAGCGGGGGATGTCACTCTTATAAAAGCCCTTGAAGAAAAATATAACTATAAAGCCTATGTTCAAGAGGCTGTTATGTTTGATGATTTGCCTGTATCTTCCACTCGTATAAGAAGTGCTTTGTATGAAGGGCATATTACTCTTGCCAAAAACTTGTTGGGGGAGTGGTGGACCCTTTCCGGCAAGGTGGAAAGAGGCAGAGCTGTGGGACGGACTATGGGTTATCCTACCGCCAACATTTCCTTTGAAAAGAACCAAATTCTCCCCGCTTACGGAGTTTATGTCACTTTTGCGGAAATTGAAGGACGAAAGTATTTTGCCGGTTGTAATGTGGGTATAAAACCTACTTTCGGACTTAATTATGTGACGGTGGAGCCCCATTTTATAAATATGTCCCCCTTTGTGGATTTGTATGATAAAGAGATAAACTTGTCCTTTGTGAAAAAGATAAGAGATGAAATAGAATTTCCTACCACAGAAGCATTGATGGAGAGAATAAAAAAAGATATGAAAATAGTGGAAGAATATTCCAAAATATTGTAATGACTATGGAACTTATTGATATTGCAAAAGAAATAGCTCTCGGTTGCGGAGAGATTCTAAAAGAAGGTTTTCACAATATAAAAAATATCAGTGAAAAATCAGGTCCCGGTGATGTTGTGACAGACGTGGACAAGCGAAGTGAAACCTATGCAAAAGAGATGGTAAAAAAATATCGCCCGTCAGATGGTATGTTGGGAGAGGAAGGCTCTTATTATGAAGGCACTTCCGGCTATATGTGGATTATAGATCCTCTTGACGGGACCTATAATTTTGCCTTGGGTATACCACTGTTTTGCGTTTCTGTTGCTGTATGTAAAGCCGGACATCCTGTAGTAGGGGTGGTTTATGACTCTCTTCACAACGAAATGTTTTGGGCAGAAAAAGGGAAAGGCTCATATTTAAATGGGAAAAAACTTACTGTGAAGCCTTTTGAGAAAGTTGAGGACTGTGTTCTTTATCTCTCATGGATTAAAGGAGCAAAGGATATAGACCTCTTTAACGAGAAAGCACAAAAACTTTTTTCTAAGGTTAAGTATATCAGAAGAATTGGATCTGCCGCCTTGGGGCTTTCTTATATAGCTGATAACAGGATTCACGGTTTTGTGGAGATAGGGCTTCATCCGTGGGATGTGGCTGCCGGTATACTTATTATTGAAGAAGCCGGCGGAGTGGTCACAGGTCGTTATGGAGAGGAAGTGATTATAAAAGAGCCCATAGTGGATCTTGTGGCAGCCAGCCCCTTATTATACAAAAATTTATTTAAAGAATTAAAATGAAAGAATTGTTTACACCAAAAACAGGTCCTATTTTATGGGTATATATTTTCAGTGCCCTTTTGGTGGGAGCTTTTATATTGTTTTGTTTGACAAAGGTGCCGAAAAAACTTCGTAAACCTGTGGTTGTGGTCATAACCTTTGTGGCAGGTCTCTTTTTGTCTTTGGAGTTTCTCATTCCTCATGACAATGTGTTGACGGAAACCATGCCCCTTGTATCAAACTGGCAACTTATAATTTCTTGTTTTACCCTGTTTATGGGATTGGGTTCCCTTTTCTATCTTCATGGTCGACGAGTCACCCGTAAAAATGAAAACACTTTCAACAGTTTGGGCTTTTTTATAGGTTTTTTTGCCATAATTATTTTTGGTATTTTAAGTGATTTAAACATAAAAGGTTCAGAAGCTCTATACAATGTTTTCTTTAACGGAATATATGTTTCTATGGCTGCAAGTATGTTTTCTTTGGTGGCTTTTTATATAGTCAGCGCATCTTTTAGGGCTTTCAGAATAAGAAATGCGGAAACGAGTATCCTGTTCTTGTCCACAGCTATTATTATGTTGGCACTAATACCCTTAGGTTCTGCTCTCACAGGATTTATTCCCGATGAAAGCGCCATATCCTTTTTAAAATTGGAAAATGTGGGATATTGGATACTCACATCTCCTAATATGGCAGTTCAAAGAGCCATTGCTTTCGGTATAGGTGTGGGATCTATGGCTACAAGTTTGAGAATTTGGCTTTCTCTTGAACGAGGAAGTTTTTACGATAAAGATTTATAGGAGAGATAAATGGAAGATTGTATATTTTGTAAGATAGCAAACAAAGAAATGGGATCTCTTTTGTATGAAGATGACAAGGTGGCTGCATTTAACGATATAAATGCCCAAGCTCCCATTCATATTCTCATAGTTCCAAAAAAGCATATTTCCACATTAAATGAACTTAGAGAAGAGGACGAAGCCTTAGTAGGCCACATGGCTTTTGTGGCATCAAATCTTGCCAAAGAAAAAGGAATTGACAAAAACGGTTACAGGCTTATTATGAACTGTAATCACGATGCCGGTCAGACCGTGTTCCATATTCACATGCACCTCTTAGGAGGCAAACCTTTGAAGGCGGGATTGGCTTAATTTATCCTACCTTCTCCCCCCCCCACCAAGGGTTCCCAAAAAGTTGAGCTTGCGAAACTTTTAGGGATTTGGTGCTACGTAAGGGGGATAATTAATAGATTTTTTGGAATTTGTAAAACTGCAACAATTAAAAAACAAATGAAAAACATTATTACAACATTAATTATTATTATTTTGTGTATGCCCCTTTATGCTCAATTTGGGAACATAACCGTCATTGAGCCTAAGGATGTGGCTTTTTCTTCCGTGCCTGTAAATGAAGAAGGTATCCTTCATTTTAAAGGTCCCGGTTATGTGGGAGTTTTTGTGGAAGCACAAAAATCCACAAGAGTGAAAATCACGGTTTCCGCAAAGGGTGTCACATATAAGTATAATCAGCCCTTGCTGAAATTTTATTGTGACGGTCAAATGGCGGGACACACCATAAGGGACCACGGATTTGATGATTATTCCGTAAACTTTTCTGTGGAAAAAGGTATTCATTTTTTGAAGGTGGAAAATACTCCTTTCCTACGAAGCAATTACCCGGAGCGAGAAGTCTTTATGGAAAGATTTTACGTATCCGGTAACGGAGCTTCCTATGTTGAGGATGTGACGGAAGATGTAATTTTATCTGCCTGTAAGTCTTATACAGATGATTACAGAAAAGTTGATTTTACCCTTAACAATCAAGTCCGAATTGTGCCTATAAAACAAAACTTTGACTGGGGAATTATCTTTGAGAAAGAGACATTAGGAAAGGCTTCACAAATGATTAAAGCTCAAAACAGGTTTGATTTTATAGTAAACGAAGAAGATGACCGTTATCAAAACCCTATAGGGGACAGTTATACTCCCGGAGACGTGACTTTTGAAGACCCTTACGCAAAGGATTTTTGTGAAAGACTGAACGCCTTAGGCGAGAGTAGAGCGGAAACAGAGTTTACCCGCCTCACCTTTGTCCCGAGCAATAAGGAAGGAGATGTGAAGGCTCTCTTCTCCGTTTTGCACGCTTTAAATGTTTACTCCGAGCCTGTTCAAGTTTATAATCTTTACTGTGAAAAGAAAGAGGATTTGGAAAAACTTGTTTCTGTAATAGCAGGTGTTAAAGATGTGAGAGGGGTTGTTCTCAGTGAAAAATCTCTCGATATGATTGAGGAAAGGCCTTCTGTGTTTAATGTGGATTATATTGGACATGTGAAAGGCAGATATAAATATAAACTTATCCCGGGATTGTATAAAGCCGGGGGATATGAGATAAATGTGGAAAGCAGAAAAGCCCAATAGAAATAAGCCCGTAAAGGGCTTTTTTATTTAAAATTGGACTTTTTTTTTCATAATATGATATAATATATATGAGTGTATTTAAAATTAATATGACATAGAGGTTAGAATATGCTGACAAGAAAACAAATAGCCGACGCCACAGAAAAAGTTTTGGCTATGTTTGATAAACAAAAAATAGCCTACACTCCCGAAGAGAAGGCTAATTTTGAAGTGTCCGACTTTGGACTTAGTATGTTGGAAAAAATAGGTCTTGAACTTATTGTCTATGTGAACAACAACATTTACTGTGCAAAAGAAATGGGACTTATGCCTTTCCAAATTTGTCCCGAACACAGACACCCCACAAGAGGGGATAAGTCCGGTAAAATGGAAACTTTCCGTTGCAGAGCAGGAGAGGTTTATCTCTACATTTCCGGTGATCCCACAGAAAACATCAAGGGTAAAGTTCCCGAAGGAAAGGAAGATACTTTTACAGTATTTCACGAAATAGTTCTTCACCCCGGTGAACAATACACAATTATGCCCGATACTCTTCACTGGTTCCAAGGCGGTCCCGAGGGTGCCATTGTGTCCGAATTTTCCACAACCTCCACAGATGAAGACGATATTTTCACGGATCCCGATATTAAAAGATTTACAGAAATAGCAGATTAAAGAGGTAAAAAAGTGAAAAAGTATTTATTGTTAATGGTTTTGGCTTTGGCTGTTGCCTTTTGTTTAGGCTGTAATAATGATTCATCAAGCTCTTCAACAAGTGCCGGTTCAACCACACCTCCCGGTATAGGACCCGCCGCTCCCGGAACAGCCGGTGTATCTGCCGGTCCCGCAGGAATGCCCGGTGCTCCCGGTATGACAGGTGGTGCAACAGGAATGCCGGGTGGTGCTTCAGGTATGCCGGGTATGTCCGGAGGAGCCGGTATGGCAGGTGGTATGGGTGCCGGAATGCCCGGTGCAGCAGCTGCCACTCCCGCAGAAGAATCATCAAGTGACAGTTCCGCAAAGACTCTTGAAGCAGAATTCCCCGGTGCTACTGTTGTTCGTGATGCTTCAGGTGAGTTGAAATCTTTCTTCAACCCGGAAGCTAACAGCAAAACTCTCAAAACTCCTTTGACAGAGCATCAGTCAAGAGAAGTTGCCCTTGAGTTTATCAGAGCCAACTACTACTACTTTGACTCAATGAGTTTTGAATTCAGAAACGAACCCGGTAAATACTCCGGCGGTAAATACAACTTTAAATGGGTTCAGATTATTCGTGAAACCAAGAGAACCGGTAATACTATTGATGTATCCGTAAATCCTTATTCCGGTATGGTTGTAAGTTACAAAGCAGTTAAAAAGAACTGGACCAATTAATGAAATATATTATAAGCGTCCTGTGTCTCGATAGACCGGGAATAGTTTTCAATATGTCCTCCGCTGTGGCAAGACAGGGGGGAAATATTGATGACATGCGTCAGGACGTTATTGAAGGCTACTTTACGGGGGTTATGGCTGTCACCTTTGAGGAAAATTGTGATATTGATAAACTGAAAGAAGATATGAATATTACAGGAGAAGGTGAAGTCAGCATTATTCCTTATAAAGAAAACGATTTTGCCTTTGAAACTCAGGAGAAGTATGTCTTAACTGTCAGTTGCAAAGAGCAAAAGGGTATTGTTGCCGCCATAACCAGTTATCTCTACGACAATAAAATAAATATTGATAGCATATCTGCCTTTGCGGAGGGAGATAAATTTGTTATTGTGACGGAATTGTCAGTCCCCGGTTCAAAAGCCGCTTTAAAGATTAAAAACGATATAAGAAAAATAGGGAAAGGTTGGGATCTTTCAGTTCATTTGAGCCATGAGAATATCTATTTGGCAACAAATACAATCTGCCCAACTGTGAGAATAGGGAAGAAATTAAGCTGACGCTTAATTTAATGCACAATGCAAAATGCACAATGCACAATATAATGCAAAATGCACAATATAACCCCCGGCATCTCTTCGAGATGCCACCCCCTTAGAAAGGGGGTAGTCCCCCCCGTCTTTTTTGCTACGCAAAAAAACCACCCCCAAAACCTTCGGTTTAGGGGGGCAAAAGTGGGACTGCGTCCCACTTAACGATGTGCTATAATTATATATGAACAATAGAGAAAGAATAAAAGCTATCTTAAGCTATGAAAATTATGATCATCTCCCTCTTATCCATTTCAGTTATTGGGGAGAGACTTTGGAAAAATGGGCCAAGGAAGGCTCTATCCCTATGGATATTTGGACAGAGTTTCGGGGAGACGGCTCTCCCGCAGAGGTCCAACTGGACAGAATTATAGGTTGGGATCAGTCCTATGGTGTAGGTCACAGCTTTTATGCAAACGATCTTTTCCCTCCTTTTGAAGAAAAAGTTGTTAAAGAGTTTCCCGACGGTTCAAAACATGTTTTAAACTATTATGGCGTTGTGGAGTTAAGAAAGCCGGAAGCCGGTTCCATTCCCGCAGAAATCGAACACACTCTTGTGGACAGAGAAAGTTGGGAGAAATTTTATAAACCAAAACTTATATGGTCCTTTGACAGAGCGGGAAAACCATCCCCGGAGACAGAAAAACTTGTTTTTGACCCTAACAGAGAGACTTGGTTATCCTTAGGTTATGGTTCTGTTATAGGAACCATAAGAAACTGGATAGGTGTGGTGAATCTGTCATATTTAATGGCTGATGATCCGGAGCTTTTGGAAGAAATTGTGGATACTTTTGCCGCTTTGCAATATAAGGTTATGGAAGAAAATCTTAAAAAGTGTCAAAGTTTTGACTCCATAAGCATTTGGGAAGATATTTGTTTTAACTATGGTCCTTTAATCAGTCCACGCACCTTTGAAAATCTTTGCGGAAAGCATTACAGAAAAATAGCTGATTTGGCTGAAAGTTATGGTATAAAGTTCCGACATGTGGACTGCGACGGAAAAACCGATGATATAGCAGGCACATGGGTTAACAACGGAATAAATGTTATGTTCCCTATTGAGGTGGGAACTTGGGGCGGTTCATACCAAACCCACAGAGAGAGATTTGGAAAGAAGGTTTTGGGTGTGGGCGGTATGGATAAAAAAGTCTTTGCATTAGACAAAAAAGCCGTTGATAATGAAATAGAGAGATTAAAGCCTATAATAGATATGGGTGGGTATGTGCCTTGCCCGGACCACAGAATAGCTCCCGACGCCAAGTTTGAATTGGTGTGCTACTATGTGGAACAAATGAGAAAAATTTTCTGATGAATAATTATTCCCCCCACGATGAAAAATCTTTGATTTTTCATCGTTGTCCCCCAAGGGGGGCAAGCGGGTTCTCTTTTACTCCCCCCTTTTTTCCTATGTTTCTATTTCCATTCCCAAAAAGTTTCGTAAATTCAACTTTTTGGGTTGAATTGCGACAAAAAAGCACCGCTTTTTTGTAAAAACGACAACTGCTTGCCCAAATCCCAAAAAGTCTTAACGACTTTTCGGGAACCCTTGGGACGTTTTTAGCAAGAGCCGGAAAATCTATGATTTTTCGGTGCCCGACGGCAAAAATCTTTATCACTAAAGATTTTTGACTAGACCCTTGAAATGTGAATAAAATAACCACCAAAAAAGGTATTATGCTATAAAATTTATAGTTGGCTTAGGCGTTATGCACTATATATGTTAACAATTTCTTAATTTTAAGTGATAAATATGATTGATGAAGAGAAAATCCTTGAGAGAGGAAAAGAAACTATCCTTCAAGAAGTGGAGAATATAAGAAATTTGGCTGATTCCTTAGGAGAGGAATTTGTCAATGTTGTAAAGCTTATTCTAAACTGTGAAGGGAAAGTTGTTTTAACCGGAATGGGGAAATCCGGCCTTGTGGCAAAGAAAATTTCTGCCACTTTGGCTTCTACGGGAACCCCTTCTTTTTATCTCCACCCCGCTGATGGTATTCACGGAGATATGGGTATGGTTAGCAAAAACGACATAGTCATAGCTCTTTCCAATTCCGGAGAGTCTTCTGAAATTGTAAACATTCTTCCCACCATTAAACTTATAGGTTCTCCTCTTGTGGGTATGGTGGGACGGGAGAAATCCACCTTAGGCTCTTACTCAGACTATATTCTTTACACAAAGATTACAGGTGAGGCTTGCCCTCTGGGTTTGGCACCTACTACCAGCACCTCTTGTCAACTGGTTCTTGGGGATGCTTTGGCTCTTGCTATAATGGAGCAGAGGAATTTTACCAAAAATCAATATGCGGTCTTTCACCCCGGCGGTGCTCTGGGCAGAAAACTTTTAATGAAAGTCCGAGATGTTATGCGTAAGGACGACTTTTTGGCTCTCGTTAAGAAAGATGTTATTATAAGGGATGTGCTTTTTGCCATAACCCAAGCCAATGCAGGCTGTGCCTTTGTTGTGGACGATGAAAATAATTTAATAGGAATAATTACGGACGGTGATGTTCGAAGGGCTTTGATTAAGGACGAAAAAGCCTTGACCAAACCTGCCTCGGAGGTTATGAATACCACACCTTCTATTATAACAGAGGATAAGCTTGCCACGGAAGCTCTTCGCCTTATGGATAACGGCACCAAAAAAATGGGTGAGATGCCTGTTGTGAGAGATAATAAGCCTGTGGGTATGATTTGTTTGAAAGATCTCTTTGCGGCGGGAATTGTTTAATGATTGAAGACTTATCAAAAATAAAAGTAATTGCTATGGACTGTGACGGAACTTTAACGGACGGTTCTATGATTTTCATAGGCAAGGATCAGATGAAATTCTTTTTCGCTCACGACGGTTTGGGTATCGCTATAGCCTTAAAACTTGGTTTTAAAATCATTTGGGTCACAGGTTCAGCCACTCCCGCCATTGACGCTCGTGCCATACAGCTGGGTATTACGGAAGTTGTGGACGGGTGTGCGGATAAGAAGCTTGCCATAGATCAAATAGTGGAAAAATATAAGGTTTCCTATGAGGAAATTTGCTATATAGGGGATGATTTGAACGACATCCCTGCCATGAAAGTTGTTGGTTTTCCCGTGGCTGTGGCAAACTCTACGGAAGAGCCAATGAAATGTGCCAAGTATATAACAAAGAAAACCGGGGGTAAGGGGGCTGTTCGAGAGACCATTGAATTGATACTCAAAGCTCAGGGTAAATGGCAAAGAGTGATAGATAACTATGAAGAGTTTGCCTTTGCTCAAAAGAAATTGGTTCAATGATAAAGATACTTCACACCGCCGATACTCATAATCAAATGACAAAGGAAAAGGCTGATTATTTAAAAAGCCTTGAGCCTAATCTTATTTTTGACAGCGGAGACATAATTAAAAGCGGGAATGTGGACTTTAACCCACGAGGAGAGAAGGCTTGGGACATTTATAACGGAGTTTATGATGCAATATGTCCCGGCAACAGAGAGTATCACTTCTCAAAGTGGGGTTTTTATTGTAAGATAAAGGGATTTCAGATGCCCCTTTTGGCATGTAATTATGTATTTAAATTACAAATCACAAATTCCATCCCCTCGTCAGTTTCTAACGAAACTGCCACCCCCCAAGCCTACGGCTTAGGGGGACAGAAGGTTCCTGTTGTGCCATATTTGTATTTTGATGTTGATAATATTAAAATTTGTGTTATTGGGGTTTCAAATATAAATATTGACGAGAGTATGTTTTGCCACAGGTTTGCTTCTCAATATCAAAAAGATATATTTGAAAGTGTATCAGAAACCATAAAAAATATGGATTGTGATTTACTCATTGCCCTAACTCACATAGGATTGGAAAAAGACAGACAATTAGCTGAAAAGTTTCCCCAAATAAACCTTATTTTAGGCGGACACAGTCACGATTATTTAAACGAAAAGGTTGGGGGGACGGTTATAGTTCACAGCGGAGCTTTCGCCGAGCATTTCAGTGAAATAATTATAGAAAATAAGGAAATAAGTGTAAATCAAATTGACTTTTAGAAAAATAGTTTTAATTTTAGTGGTTTTACTTTTGTTATTGCCTTTATTTGCACAGGAAGAAAAGTCTGAGAGCAAAAACTCTCCTAATGTTCTTATAATGGTGGTATATAAGGATAATGTTCAATCTCTTTTAAACGTCACATATAGCAGAGATGTGGACAGCACCACTCTTGCCACAAAAATGAATGAGCTTCGAAGTGTTTACAAAGGAGACTTGGAAATATTACCAAACGACGACCAAAATGCCAGAGGGGCAACTGCCTTAGTTAAAAATTGTCCTTACAAAGTGGGTGAAGGGGATGCTCTTCAGCCCTTTGAAGATGTTTTTTATGACGAAAATAAAATTACCGTATTGTTTACAGGTCAATATGTTCCAACTCAAAACCCACTTTTTTTCTATGAAAAAGATGGTTTCAGTGTGACTGTTCTTAATACCAAATCAGATCAAATAAGTTATGAAATAATAAATAACAAAACTATAGTTAAATTGCCTAAGGACCAGAGGACCATAACTCTTAAGAGAGTGGGTAAGTCAATGGGTTTGTGGGCTTTATATATAATATTGGCAATAATTGTTCTTTGGCTTATAGTTCTTATGTTTAAAAGGTCGGTTAGAGCGGAAAGAGCCAGGAGAAGCCAAAAAAAACAATAATTTCGGAGGATTTATATAAATAAATGGATGACTTTGGATTTTTAGACATAGTTAAGGATGCGGCATCAAAACGTGCTTCAGATATTTTTATAAAAGCCGGTGCTCCTCCACGTATGAAACTTCACGGTGAAATTTTGGATGTAGAGGGATACCCCATTTTAACGGATGAAAGTGCCGAAAAGATTATTTATGAAAATTTAACTCAAGAGCAGATTGGTAGATTTGAAAGAACTCATGAATTGGATGCTTCTTTAAGATTTCCAAATATTTGTAGATTTAGATTGTGTGTATATAAACAGAGAGGTTCCATTGCTGCCGTATTCAGAATTATTCCTGAGGAAATTTTAACTCTTGATCAGTTGAATATGCCTCAAGTTTTAAAAACTTTTGCAAAACTCAAAGATGGTTTGGTTTTAGTTACCGGTCCTACGGGATCAGGAAAGTCTACCACCCTTGCCGCCATTATTAATGAAATAAACGAAACCCGAAGAGCTAATATTATTACCATTGAAGACCCTGTGGAATTTTCACATGATGATAAGAAATCCCTACTGTCTCAAAGAGAAGTGGGTATTGATACAGAGTCTTTCGGTATGGCTTTGAGACAGATTTTGAGACAGGCCCCGGATGTTATTTTGGTTGGTGAGCTTCGTGATGTGGAAACTATGAATATTGCTCTGACCGCTTCCGAAACCGGTCACCTTGTATTTTCCACCATTCACACCTCTTCAGCTTCAGAAACTATGGAAAGAATTATTAACATGTTCCCTCCCGCCGAAAGAGAGCTTCTCTGTTTGAGATTGTCAAAAACTCTAAAAGGTATTGTGGCTCAAAGACTTTTGAAGAGAATTGATAAGCCGGGAAGAATTGCTTCCGTAGAAGTTTTAACCGCCACACCTACCACCATTAAACTTATTGAAGATGGTAGAAGCGGTGCCCTTTATGACGCCATTAAAGAAGGTAAATATTATGGTATGCAGACCATGAACTACAACCTTGACCAATTCTATAAAGCCGGTATCATTTCCGCAGAAGATGCTCTTGCCAACTCAGGAAACGAGTCCGAACTTAAGATGATGTTCAGAAGAACAGGTAAAGGTGTGGGTTCCGGTAACTTAGAGCAAGACCAAGCTGCCCGTCAACAGGCAAACAACCCTCAAAGACTTCAAAGACCGGGAGCAAGACCTACTCCTCCTCCACGCCCACCAAGACAATAAATGATTATAGCTCTTTTGGGGCCTACAGCCACAGGTAAGACAGCTCTTTCCATAGAAATTGCCAATGAATTTTTTGGTGAGATTGTGTCCTGTGACAGTGTTGCTGTCTATAAGGGATTTGATATAGGTTCAGCAAAGCCCACTAAGGAAGAAAGGGAAAGAGCCATATTTCACTTGGTGGATTTTGCGGATCCGAGAGACACCTATAATGTGGGGGAGTTTCAAAGGGATTCCCACAGAATTATAGATGATATTTTAAAGAGAGGAAAACTGCCTATACTTTCCGGTGGCAGTGGGCTTTACGCTCAAGCAGCTCTTGAAGGTATTGACGAAGTTCCTTCCATACCGCCGGACATAAGGGAAAGAGTCACAGGTCTTATAGAAAATGATTATGAAGGGGCTGTAAAAATATTTTTGGAAATAGATCCTAAAAGGGCAGCCCAAACAGATCTTAAAAACCCCAGACGTGTGGCAAAGGCTCTTGAAATATATTATACCACCGGAAAGGCACCTTCTGTGGTTTATGAAGAGAGTGAAAGGGTAAAGCGACCCCCTTATATGGCTTTCTGTCTAACCGCAAAGAGAGAAATTCTTGTTGAAAGGATAAACAAGCGAGTGGATATGATGGTCAAAGTAGGGCTTTTTGAAGAGGTGGAAAGTTTACTAAAAGAAGGTGTTTCTATGGACTGTCAACCGATGACAAGCATAGGATACAGGGAGTGTGCCCTGTTTTTTCAAGGGCTTTTGACAAAGGAAGAGGCCATAGAGAAAATAAAAGTCTCCACACGACAATTTGCCAAAAGACAGAGAACTTGGTTCAGAGCCCAAAATGTAATATGGGTGGATATCAAAGATAAAGATATAATAAAAGAAAAAATAAAAGTTTTAGGAGAAATGAAATGAAAAATCAAACTTTGAATTTACAGGATAATTTCCTCAATACAGCCAGGAAAGATAATATTCCTGTGACAATCTTTTTGGTTAGCGGTGTTCAGTTAAAGGGCACAGTTAAGGGTTTTGATAACTTTATAGTTATTCTTGAAGCTCAAGGCAAGCCTTGGCAAATGGTTTACAAGCACGCCATTGCCACAGTAGCTCCCTCAGCTCCCATAAAGGGATTGTTTGATAAGGAAGAAGAAAAAACACAAGAAGTAGCTGAAGAAGCTCCGGAAACAAAAGAAGAATAAATAATGGAATTTTTGAAAATGCATGGAATCGGCAACGATTTCATAGTTATAGATTGTATAAAACAGAGTTTTACCGATGAGGAACTTTCCAAAATAGCCGTAGGCGCTTGCCATAGAAACTTTGGCATAGGCTCTGACGGACTTATTTTAATATGTTCATCAGATACTTGTGATTTTAAAATGAGAATGCTTAACCCGGACGGAAGCGAAGCGGAAATGTGCGGAAACGGTATTAGGGTTTTTGCAAAATATATTTACGATTATGGCCTTTCCAAAAAAGAAGAGATAACCGTGGAAACTTTGGCAGGGGTGAAGATTATAAAGATTTTCACCGAAAAGGGTAAGTGTAATTATGTGCAAGTGGATATGGGTTGCCCCAATCTTGCTCCGGAGAGGATACCTGTCTTAGGTTATGAAGGGGACAGAGTGGTTAAGCAAGTCTTGATTGTTGATGATATACCTTTTAATATCACTTGTGTAAATATGGGAAACCCTCACTGCGTCACAATTGTTGATGATGTGGATGAAATAGACCTGTCTTATTACGGTCCCTTGATTGAAAACCATTCCCAATTCCCCGAAAGGACAAATGTGGAATTTATTGAGATTTTAGACAGAGAAAATGTTAAAATGAGAGTTTGGGAGCGAGGTGCCGCAGAAACCCTTGCTTGCGGAACGGGAGCTTGTGCCAGTGCCGTGGCAGCCATATTAAACGGAAAGACTGAGAAAAAAGTTAATATGCACTTAGTCGGCGGGGACCTTGTAATAGAGTGGACCGACAAAGGCAGAGTTTTGATGACAGGCCCCGCAGAGGAAGTTTTTGTGGGTAAAGTGACAGAGGAAACCATGGCAAAGTGGTTGAAATAAAACCTATAACAAATTATGTGGTGCAAAGGCACCACTTTTTTATTATAAATTGTAAAAAATCATAAAATAAGATATAATAATATTAGGTGTAGATATAAATTAATGGGTAAAAGATGACTGATATTGAAAGATTTAAAGAAAATTCCAAAAACAAAATAATACATGGTGATTGTCTGGAAGAAATGAATAAAATTCCTGATAATTCTATTGACTTAATATTTGCAGATCCTCCCTATTGGATGAGGGTTGAAGGTGCTTTATACAGACCTTCCGGAAAAGAATTTGATGGCTGTGATGATCATTGGGATAATCAATTTAATGATTTAGGAGATTACGAAACTTTTACAAGGGCTTGGCTCAGTGAGTGCAAACGAATTTTATCACCCCGAGGCTCTTTTTGGGTTATTGGTGGAATGCAGTGTATTTATACCATTGGTGCCATTATGCAAGAGATAGGTTTTTGGATTATTAATGATGTAATATGGCATAAAAAGAATCCTACTCCTAACTTTATGGGAACAAGGATTAATAACGCACATGAAACTTTAATTTGGGCAGTTAAGGATAAAAAATCTTCATATACTTTTAATTACAAAACCGGAAAAGAATTAAATACAGATACTGTTTCTCTTGAGGATTATAAAAAAGGTGTGAGAAAACAGCTTGGTTCTGTTTGGAAAATAGCTGTTTGTCAAGGAGAAGAAAGATTAAAAGATGAAAATGGCAATAAATTACACTCAACTCAAAAACCGGAAGAGTTGTTATATAGGATAATTGCCATTAACAGTAAAATAGGTGATTTGGTTTTTGATCCTTTTGGCGGAACCATGACTACAGCCACAGTTGCCAAAAAAATGGGCAGAGACTTTTTAACAATAGAGATGGATCAAAAATATTGTGAATATGGTGCCAAAAGAGTTGCAAACGCACAGATTAAAATCGGAGAAATTGAAAAAGCTTCTTTTGATACCAGAATGCCAAGGGTTTCTATGAATGAAATGATAGAGGCTAAATATTTTACAATAGGAGAAAAATTTTATTTTAAAAATACAGATAAATATATAATACTTGAAAGTGACAATAAAGTTATTTATGACGGAAACCAAACAGATATGCATTCTGCCGCCGCATTGGTTAGCGGAAGAAAAGCCAACAGGCTTAACGGTTGGGAATATTGGTATGTTGTGAGAAATAATAATTTTGTGTCAATAAATGATATAAGACACAAATATATTAAAGATATGGGACTGGCATGAAAAAAACAGATGTTAATGATTATATTGTTAATCAAGTAAAATTATTGGTTGATAATGCGTCAAACAGTAAGAATATTAAAAAATTAATAAAGAAACATAACGAAAAATCACACCCAATGCCAATTAGATATAGATTATTAGGCGGTCTATTACATAGTATGAATATTCGTTTTGGTAATTTTATTGAAGTGTTAATGAAAGAATTTATTAGAGATGATGGTAGATATGAAATAATAGAAGAATTAAGTGGTAAGAAAAATAATAAATTTAATATATCGAAGGAAAATGAAGACAGAATTAATGATTATATAAGTAATTGTCGAAGAGATAAAGATTACTTAAATAATTTTCAGAAATTACTTGAAGATATTGTTAATTGTAAAACAAAATGTAATGAGACTTTTGATGGTGATATTGATTTGTTGTTTAGAGACAAAGTTCAAGGAAAATATTATTATTTAGAAATGAAATATTATGATGATCACGATTCCGGTAAGATTGTTAATATAAATGAAAAGTTTATTAAAACATATGCTTTTTTATCTGAAAAATTAAATATTCAAAAGGCATCAGATTTAACTCCTATTTTGTTTTATTTTTCCGGTGATTTGCGAATGACAAACAGATTTATTCCGGAAGAAACAAACATAAGAAAAGGAGAAGATTTTTTTAAAGAATTTTTAAAAATTGAATATAAAGATGTAGATGTATGTTTAACTAATTTAAGTGAGAGTTGTGATAATATTAAAACATTTGACGAATTGTATAATAAGATTATGAATTTAGATATATAAGGAGTAGGATTTGTTTGATTATCCTTTATTGTTAAAACCTATTTGTGTGCCAAGACCTTGGGGTGCGGGGCGTATAAGCTCTCTCTACGACAGAGAAGCCTCCCAAAGCGAAGTTAAAATAGGTGAGAGTTGGGATGTTTCCACATTCCCACAGGACCCGGGTAACCCGGACCTTAAAACCGTAAATACTATCATAAACGGACCTTTAAAAGGAAAACTCTTAAATGAGGTTTTAGAGTGTCCCGTGGTGGTTAAGATTTTAGACACTTCACAGAGACTTTCAGTTCAGATACATCCCGTTAAGGCCGGGGACACTAAGGATGAAATGTGGTATATATTAAACGCTACGGAAGATGCCTTTTTATACTTAGGCTTAAAAGAAGGGGTGGACCCTGCCGACTATTGCGACAAAGCGGGAGACCCCAATGCCACAGCGGAAGATGTGACCGGGCTTTTAAAATGTTATAAAAATCTCAAATTCGGAGATTATTTCAATGTGCCCAGCGGAACCATACACGCTGTAGGTCCCAATATTGTGGCATTTGAAGTCAGTGAGCAAAAGCAGATAACATACAGACTTTACGATTACAACAGAGGCAGAGCTTTGCACCTTGCGGAAGGAAAAGAAGCCGCAACAGGCACAAGAGAGGACTTGCCCATATTGGATGTAAGTTTGGAAGTAATATGTGATGAAATAAATTATATAACCAAATTCCCCGCATTTTGGGTTTGCGAGGTTTACGGAGAGGAAGTTTCCGTAGATGCTTGTGACAGACCTCATATTTTAACCGCTGTGGCGGGAGATGTGGAAATTATGGGAGAGAATGAAAACTGGAATATAAAGGTAGGTCATTCCAAATCTGCCATAATTCCCGGGGGATATGAATATAAAGTTAAAAATAGCGGGGATAGATTTTTATTAACCCCTTTTAAAGATTAAGGAGTTTGTTATGGACAAAAAATTAGTTGAAAGCATTTGGTATGAAGTTTCCGAAAGGGTAAAAGATGAGATTATAAACCCTTCAGTATTTAATGCCCTTGAACACGCTGTGCCCATTGACTTGCAAGGTCACACCTTTATTTTGGGTTTTGCATCACAGGACACTCCCCTTATAGGTTATATTACAGCAGCTTCCGTTTTGCCTATTATTAACCGTTGTCTTACAGAAAATATGAAGACACCTATGGAGCTTATGGTTGTTGAAGGAACCTCTATGGAGGAGTATATAGCCCATAAGGAACTGTTAGAAAAGGCTAAGGTGACCGTTGCTGCCGCCAATGAAGAGCGTCAGGCAAGAAGAAGAGTTGAAAACAAGTGGGAAGAAGTGGGTGATAAGTGCATCAGAACCTTTACAGCCATGGAAAACAAGGGATATGCGGTAAATAAAGGTATGTATCTCAGGGAAGCCTTTAAAATAGTAGATGAAATGTGCCTTGAAGTGGGATATATTTATCACAAAGACCCTTTACACGACCGTTGTCTCTCTCGTGTGTTCGACAGACTTGAAACAGCCGTAGAACTTCCCGCAGGTATATTGGCATTTCTCTTCTTTGAATATAAAGACGAAGGAAAGATATATAAGTTTTAATGTAGAATTTACCCCCCACGATGAAAAATCTCTGATTTTTCATCGTTGCCCCCCAAGTAGGGCGGGATGTTGGCTTTTTAACTCCCTTTTTTCCTATGGTTTTTTTTTGAGCAAATCCAAAATCTTGAGATTTACCTATAAACATCTTTTTTGGTAGTATATTTTATTCTCTGTCTTCGAATTTCATTCCCAAAAAGTTTCACTTTGTTCAACTTTTTGGGAATGGAAATAGAACCATAACAAAAAAAGGGTATTGTGTTAGCTTAGCAAAAACCTAATGCGGACGAACTCACCCTCCTTGTGAAGAATATCACAAGGAGGGGGGACCATTCGCAAAGCGAATGGTGGGTGGTCAGGAGTAAATTTGCTCTCGCAAATTTACGATATAAGCGTAATAAATTTTCTGTTTCCCTTTTTTGCAGCAATTCACCCCCCAAGCCTACGGTTTAGGAGACAGGATTTTTAAATAAAAACTATATAACAATAGGATTAAACTATGAAAATTAAGGTTCTCGGAACTGCTGCCGCAGAGTGTTGGCCCGGGATTTTTTGCGATGACGATTTTTGCCGAAAGGTAAGAGAGGTGAAAGGAAAGAACTATCGTTCTCGAGCTCAACTTGTAATAGATGACGTTCATGTCATTGATTTCGGCTATGATAATTTTTATCACTCAGTTAAATTTGATGTGGACTTTTCCCAAATCAGGGATATTTTTATTACTCATTCCCACGACGATCATTTTTTACCCTATGAACTCAAATATGCCTCACAAGGACGATGCGCATATAACACAAAATATTCTCCCATAACTCTTTACGGAAACGAAACAGTCATAAAACAAGCTCTACCCTATATTCAAAAAGGGGGCGTTGCCGTATGCACCATTCACCCATTTAAACCTGTCACCACCCCAGACGGTTATGTTTTTACTCCTATTTTGGCGGAACATGATGAGGAAGGGGAAGAAATGCTTAACTATATATTTGAGCATGACGGAAAAACCGTTTTGTATGTTTCCGATTCGGGATTATACAGACGGGAAGAGACTTGGGACTTTCTTTCTAAATATAATTTTGACCTTGTAATCAGCGAGTGCACTTTAAATATGGTTGACTGGGAACCCATAGGCCACCAAACCTACAAAGGGGTTTTGAGACTGAGAGAGAAGCTGAAAAGTCTTGGGACTGTCACAGAGGATACCCCTTTATATATAACTCATATAACTCATTTTTTGCATGATATGCTTCACGAAGATTGGGAAAAGTTTGCGGCAAAAGATAATATTATTGTTTGCTATGACGGAATAGAAATAGATGTTTAGGGGTGTATTATGAAAATAAAGGTTTTAGGAACAGGTGCCGCGGAAGATTGGCCGATTTGAAAAGTTTCAAATCACTAAAAAGGACAAATTTTAGCAAGTAATTTCGTAATGTAGTCGTCGATTGTAATGAAGGAGCAGAAGGGCAAAAGTATAAGGCGTAAGCCATTAGAATTTTGTTCTTATGCGACTGAATGTCAATGAGACACGAAATTAGAAATTATGTTAAGCTAAAATTTAGGGGTTTTTACCCAAGGGTTCCCAAAAAAAGTTTACTTTTTTTTTTGGGAAAGGGTTTAGGGGATTTGGGACTTTTAAAATATAATTTGTTTAATTAAGATAGGATTTTTAAATATGAAGATAAAAATACTTGGTTCAGGTGCTGCGGAAGGTTGGCCCGCCCTGTTTTGTGCTTGCGATGCTTGCAAAAAGGCAAGAGAGCTGAAAGGGAAAAACATAAGAAGCAGATCCTCTGTTTTAATAGACGATTTATATATGATAGATTTCGGTCACGACAATTTCATGCACTGGGCAGAAAATGATATAGATATGACCAAAATCAAAGATATTTTTATCACCCATAATCACCCGGACCACTTTGTTTATATTGAGCTGAGAATGCTTTCAAAATGGTTTTCCAACAGATTCAGAGAGGAGCGAGTGACCTTACACGGTAATTATGAAGTGATTATGAAAGCTCTTGAAAAACCCCTCTATGAAGACAACAAACTCTATCTTCATCAAATCAGCCCCTTTGACAAAGTGAAATTAGATGACGGACATGTCTTTACTGCCATAAAAGCGGAGCATAGGCCCGGAAAGGATTTGGATCTTAACTATATTGTGGAGTATGGTGGGAAAACCTTTGGGTATTTCCTTGATACTAAGACATATACAGATAATGTCACTTGGGATTTTTTGGCTAATTATAAATTTGATGCCCTTATAAGCGAGTGCACTTTCTGGCAAGACGAAAAGAGTGAACATCACCAAACTTTTAAAGGAGTTTTGGAGTTAAAGGACAGGTTAAAAGAAATAGGGGCCATAAATGAGGATACAGGCTTTTATTTAAGTCACTTTTCACATAATTCTGTTTATTTGCATGACGAGATGGCGGAGAAGGCTAAGCCATACGGAATTGAGATTTGTTATGACGGAATGGAAATAGAAGTATAAAATTAAAAATCAATAATTAAAAATCAAAATTGTGGTGCTAAGCACCACTTTTAAAATCAAAAATCAAAGAGAGAAAATCAAAATTGTGGAGCTGTCGTTCTACTTATGTTGGCGGGCTTTAAATTTTAAGGGTGGCTATAGTTGATTGATTTCACCCTCTTTCTCATCCCAAAAAGTTTCGTAAACTCCACTATTCCAAATCCCTAAAAATTTCGCTATTCGCTCAATTTTTTGGGAACCCTTGGAATTCGGGAACCCTGAGAATTGAACTGAAAATTGCATCCGCAATTTTCCTTTCAAGGACCCACTCCCAAAAAATCAAAGATTTTTCGGGAACCCTTGGGTCACCCACCCGCCCGGACCACAAGGCGATAGCCATATCCAAGGGTTCCCAAAAAGTTGAGCGAATAGCGAAACTTTTAGGGATTTGGATTGTGGTGGGTGGTATTTTTGATTTGCATGGAACTGCAAATCAAAAAGATAGGATTAGTGCATATTAATACTTTTCAGATCCGTAATTCTTCTATTGCTTAGGCTACAGGCTTCCCGTCTTTTTGCTCCGCAAAAATCCACCCCCAAAAATTCGCGGAATTTTAGGGGGGCAAACCGGCGTCAAAATTTATAAGGGGCGTCTACCAGTTTTAGATTAAAAGAAATAAGCACTCAAAGAGTGCTTTTTTTGATTTTTAGGGGATTTAGGATTTTAATAAACAAGAAGCAAAATATAAAAAATGGATCCGGGAAAGGGATTCGAACCCCGATTATTAAAAATTCAAATGACCCAAAAGCCGGTTTTTTTACAAGTAATTTAGAAATGTAGTCGTCGACTGTAATGAAGGAGCAGAAGGGCAAAAGTATAAGGCGTAAGCCATTAGAATTTTGTTCTTATGTGACTGAATGTCAAGGAGACACGGAATAAGAAATTACGTTAAGTAAAAAAAGATGGATTTTGAGGGGATTTGGAGTTTTAATAATAGAAAATTAATAATGTTATTTATTTGATTCGAACCCCGATTAACTGGGCCAGAACCAGTCGTCCTGCTGTTAGTCGATCCCGGATTATTAAAATTATAAATCACCAAAAAGATCAATTTTTCGCAAGAAATTACGAATTGACGTCTATCGACTGTAATGAGTGAGTAGTGGGACAAATTTTAAGGCATTAGCCATAAAAATTTGTTTCAATACGAATGAATGTCAAGGAGATAAGTCAAGAGAAATTTCGTTAAGCGAAAAATTAGAGATTTTTAGGAGATTTAGGATTTTAATAATAAAATATTAAAAATAAGATTTTTTACACATAAAAAAATGGATCCGGGACAGGGATTCGAACCCCGATTAACTGGGCCAGAACCAGTCGTCCTGCCATTAGACGATCCCGGATTATACCATATTATATTATATCATATATGTGCTTAAAAATCAAGTTTATGGGGAATTTCTAAAAATTGATTATTTATATATTTTATGGTATAATAATAATACCAAATACTCAAAAATATATTTTTCCAATCAAAAAAAGACTTTTAGAGGGTTAAATAAAGGGTTTTGGCAAAAATTTCTGACAGTTTATTTTTTATTATTTTTTTACTTCTTTATTGTTGTATTTTTATTTGTATTTTTGATATAATATATATGTAAGGTCTTAGTATTAGGTTCCTGTGGGAATCATGGAGGTATATATGAACTTTAAAATTAAAGATAATGTATTGGTAAAATATAATGGCAATGATCAACATGTCATTATTCCGGATGGCGTCACAAGTATTGGTGTTGAGGCTTTTAGTGGTTGTAAAAGTCTTGAATATATTTTAATTCCTAATAGTGTCACAAGTATTGGTAATTATGCTTTTGATGATTGTAAAAGTCTTGAATCTATTGAAATTCCTAATAGCGTCACAAGTATTGGTATGAGTGCTTTTAGTGGTTGTTCAAGACTTAAATCAATTATGATTCCTAATAGTGTGACAAGTATTGGTGGTTCGGCTTTTCGTGGTTGTGAAAGTCTTAAATTTATTGATATTCCTAATAGTGTGACAAGGATTGGTGTTGAGGCTTTTAATGGTTGTTCAAGTCTTGAATCAATTGTAATTCCTAATAGTGTCATAAGTATTGCTTCTGGTGCTTTTTTTGGTTGTTCAAGTCTTGAATCTATTGTAATTCCTAATAGTATGACAAGTATTGGTGAATGGGCTTTTTTTGGTTGTTCAAGTCTTGAATCTATTGAAATTCCGGATAGCGTGACGAGTATTGGCAGAGGTGCTTTTGAAGATTGTTCAAGTCTTAAATCTATAAATGTTGACAAAAACAATAAAAATTATACAAGTGATTTCGGTATATTATATAATAAAGATATGACTGAATTGATTAGGTGCCCACAATGTGTTTTATCTGTTGTTATTCCTAATGGTGTCACAAGTATTGGTGATAGTGCTTTTTCTCATTGTTTAAGTTTGCAATCTATTGAAATTCCGGATAGTATCACATGGATTTGTGATGAGGCTTTTGCTTATTGCGAAAATATTAAATCTATTGAAATCCCGGACAGTGTCACATGGATTGGTAATAATGCTTTTGCCGGTTGTTCAAGTCTTGAATCTATTGATATTCCTAATAGCGTAACAAGTATTGGTGAAGAGGCTTTTAGTGGTTGTTCAAGTCTTGAATCTATTGAAATTCCTAATAGCGTCACAAGTATTGCTGGTGCAGCTTTTAATGGTTGTTCAAGTCTTGAATCTATTGAAATTCCGGATAGTGTGACGAGTATTGATTATAGTGCTTTTAAAGGTTGTGAAAGTCTTAAATCTATTGATATTTCTAATAGTGTAACAAGGATTGGTAATAGTGCTTTTAATGGTTGTTCAAGTCTTAAATCTATTGATATTTCTAATAGTGTAACAAGGATTGGCGAGAGTGCTTTTGCTTATTGCGAAAATCTTAAATTTATTGAAATTCCTAATAGTGTCACAAGTATTGGTTGGAGGGCTTTTGCCGGTTGTTCAAGTCTTGAATCTATTGAAATTCTCGAAGGTGTTACAAGTATTGGTGATGGAGCTTTTGAAGGTTGTGAAAGTCTTGAATCTATAAATGTTGACAAAAACAATAAAAATTATACAAGTGTTTCCGGAGTATTATATAATAAAGATGTGACAAAATTAATTCAATGCCCCGGAGGAGTTTCATCTATTGAAATTCCTGATAGTGTGACAAGTATTGGTGATGTTGCTTTTCGTGGTTGTTCAAGACTTAAATCAATTATGATTCCTAATAGTGTGACAAGCATTGGCTGGGGTGCTTTTTGGGGTTGTGAAAGCCTTAAAGAGATTAGGAAGCCGAAGGGGCTGGATATAAGCCGGACAAAGTATCCTAAGGATTGCGAGATTGTTGAGTATTAGTAAATTTACGAAAATTATTAAATATATTAAATAGGAGTTATGGTTTTATAATGGCAATAAGTGATTTTAAAATTGAAGATAATGTATTGGTAAAATATAATGGCAATGATCAACATGTCATTATTCCTAATGACGTCGAAATTATTGGTGAGAGTGCTTTTAGTAAATGTTCAAGTCTTGAATCTATTGATATTCCAAATAGCGTCACAAGCATTGGTGATTATGCTTTTGTCGGTTGTTCAAGTCTTAAATCTATAAATGTTGACAAAGATAATAAGAATTTTACAAGCATTTCCGGAGTATTATATAATAAAGATGTGACAGAATTATTGCAATGTCCCGGAGGTGTTTCATCTATTGATATTCCTAATAGTGTGACAAGTATAGGTTATGGTGCTTTTAGTGGCTGTTTAAGTCTTGAATCTATTGTAATTCCGGATAGTGTGACGAGTATTGGTACCCAAGTTTTTTTTAGATGTTCAAGTCTTAAATCTATAAATGTAGAAAAAAACAACAAAAATTATACAAGTGTTTCTGGAGTATTATATAATAAAGATGTGACAGAATTAATTCAATGCCCTAATGGTCTTCAATCTATTGAAATTCCTGATAGCGTCACAAGTATTGGTAAAATAGCTTTTGGTTGTTGTTCAAGTCTTAAATCTATTGATATTCCCGATAGTGTGACATGTATTGGTGAAGGAGCTTTTGGTTATTGTTCAAGCCTTAAATCTGTTAAAATTCCTAACAGTGTCACAAGTATTGATGATGGTGCTTTTAGTAAATGTTCAAGTCTTGAATATATTGAAATTCCTAATAGTGTCACAAGTATTGGTAAAATAGCTTTTGCCGGTTGTTTAAGTTTGCAATCTATTGATATTCCCGATAGTGTGACATGTATTGGTGATTGTGCTTTTTGGTATTGTTCAAGTCTTAAATCTATTGATATTCCCGATAGTGTGACGAGTATTGGCAGAGGTGTTTTTGGGGATTGTAAAAGTCTTGAATCTATTGAAATTCCGGGAAGTATCACAAGTGTTGGTGATGTTGCTTTTGATGGTTGTTCAAATTTGAAAGAGATTAGGAAACCGAAGGGGCTGGATATAAGCGGGACAGAGTATCCTAAGGATTGCGAAATTGTTGAGTATTAGTAAATTTACGAAAATTATTAGATAGGAATAATGGTTTTATAATGGCAATAAATGATTTTAAAATTGAAGATAATGTTTTGGTAAAGTATAATGGCAATAATCAACATGTTATTATTCCGGATGGTGTTAAAAGTATTGGCGAGAGTGCTTTTCGTGGTTGTTCAAGTCTTGAATCTGTTGAAATTCCTGATAGCGTCACAAGTATTGGTGATAGGGCTTTTTGCGGTTGTGAAAGTCTTAAATCTATTGAAATTCCTAATAGTGTCATAAGTATAGGTAATGATGCTTTTAAGGGTTGTTTAAGTCTTAAATCTATTGAAATTCCGGACAGCGTGACAAGTATTGGTTATAATGCTTTTAATGGTTGTTCAAGTCTTAAATTTATTGAAATTCCCGAAAGTGTCAAAAGTATTGATAGGGGTGCTTTTTTGGGTTGTTTAAGTCTTAAATCAATAAATGTAGATGAAGATAATGAAAATTATACAAGTGTTTCCGGAGTATTATATAATAAAGATGTGACAGAATTAATTCAATGCCCTAATGGTCTTACATCAATTGATATTCCTGATAGTGTCACAAGTATTTATAATTTTCCTTTTTTTGGTTGTTCAAGTCTTAAATCAATAAATGTAGATGAAGATAATGAAAATTATACAAGTGTTTCCGGAGTATTATATAATAAAGATGTGACAGAATTAATTAAATGCCCCAATGGTCTTACATCAATTGATATACTTGAGAGTGTGACAAGTATTGGTAGGTTGGCTTTTTTTGGTTGTTTACATCTTGAATCTATTGTAATACCTAATAGTGTGACATGTATTGGTGATAGCGCTTTTAATTTTTGTTCAAGTCTTGAATTTGTTAAAATTCCTGACAGTGTCACAAGTATTGGTAAAAGTGCTTTTGAATATTGTTCAAGTCTTCAATCTATTGATATACCTAATAGTGTCACGAGTATTGGTGATGAGGCTTTTGCTTATTGCGAAAATATTAAATCTATTGAAATTCCGGGTAGTGTCAAAAGTATTGGTAATAGCGCTTTTTTGGGTTGTAAAAATTTGAAAGAGATTAGGAAGCCGAGGGGGTTGGATATAAGCCGGACAGAGTATCCTGAGGGTTGCAAAATTGTTGAGTATTAGTAAATTGACGAAAGTTATTAAATATATTAAATAGGAGTTATGGTTTAATAATGGCAATAAGTGATTTTGAAATTAAAGATAATGTTTTGATTAGGTATAATGCCAGTGATCAACATGTCATTATTCCGGATGGTGTGACGAGTATTGGCAGGATTGCTTTTCTTTGGTGTTCAAGTCTTGAATCTATTGAAATTCCTGATGGTGTTACAAGTATTGGTGATAGTGCTTTTTATTATTGTAAAAGTCTTAAATCAATAAATGTAGATGATAATAATAAAAATTATACAAGCATTTCCGGAGTATTATATAATAAAGACATTACAAAATTAATTAAGGTTCCCAGGGTTGTTTCATCTATTGAAATTCCTAATAGCGTCTCAACTATTGGTGATGGTGCTTTTTGGGGTTGTAAAAGTCTTAAATCTATTGATATTCCTGATAGCGTGATGAGTATTGGTAATTATGCTTTTTATGATTGTTCAAGTTTTGAATCTATTAAAATTTCAAATAATGTCACAAGTATTGGATTTGGTGCTTTTAGAGGTTGTTCAAGTCTTGAATCTGTTGAAATTCCTGATAGCGTTACAAGTATTGGTATGTGGGCTTTTGTGGGATGTGAAAGTCTTAAAACTATTTTAATTCCTAATAGTGTGACAAGTATTGGTGATAATGCTTTTTTGTATTGTGAAAACCTTAAAGAGATAAGGAAGCCAAAGGGATTAGACATTAGCAAAACAGAATATCCTGAAAGTTGCAAGATTGTTGAGTATTAGTTTTTATATAGTTTAAAGGGTGGTTATGGAGAGAGAATTTGTGCATTTGCATGTTCATACAGAGTATTCCATGTTGGACGGTATGAGCAGGCTTAAAGATTTAGCTAAAAAGTGTAAAGAATTAGGCATGCCGGGAATGGCCATTACGGACCACGGCACCATGTATGCGGATCTGCAGTTTAGTGAGATATTTAGGAAAGAGGGGTTAAAACCTATCTTAGGTTGCGAAGTCTATGTTGCCCCTCGAAGTCGTTTCCAAAAAGATAAAATTGATAAAGATTATTTTCACCTTATCCTTCTTGCCAAAAACTTAAAAGGTTATCAAAACCTTGTTAAAATTGTGTCAAAGGGGTGCACGGAAGGTTTTTATTACAAACCTCGTGTAGACAAAGAACTCCTCCGTCAATACAGGGAAGGGCTTATTGCCACCACTGCCTGTATAGGTGGGGAGGTGCCTCATTATGTCCTTCTAAATAACCCGGACAAGGCGGAAAAAGTCCTTCTGGAATACTTGGACATTTTCGGGAAAGAGGACTTTTATTTAGAGTTTCAACGTCACACTAACAAAGCCGGTGAAGGAAGGGATACTGAGGTTGTTCAATGTGAAGAGAAGGTGAACAAATTCCTTTTTGAAATGGCTCAAAAGCACAACCTCAAAGGGATTTGCACCAACGACTCTCACTACACAGAAAAGAAGGATGCCAAAGCTCACGATATGTTGCTCTGTATTCAAACCGGCAGATTGGTCAGCGAAGAAAACAGAATGAAGTTTGATACAGAAGAGTTTTATGTAAAGAGCGGAGAGGAAATGGCTGACCTGTTCCCGGACCACCCGGAGCTTTTGGACAACACCCTTGAAATAATGAATAAGTGTGATGTTCAGTTTAACTTCTCCCAAAATGCTCTTGCGGATCCCGGTGTCCCCAAAGGTGTGGACCCCAAGGACTACATGAGAGATGAGGCTATGAAAGGTCTTCTCAAAAGGATGGGGATAGACAAACTCACCCCCGAATACCAAGAGAGGTTTGATTACGAAGTGGAAACCATAAACAAAATGGGATTTCCCCTATACCTTCTCATTGTTCGTGACTTTACCGACTACGCACGTAAAAAAGGTTGGTGTGTGGGTGTTCGTGGCTCTGCCGCATCTTCTCTTGTGGGCTATGGTTTGGGAATAAGTGATGTGGACCCCATTGAATACGGTTTGACTTTTGAAAGATTTTTAAATCCTTTCAGACATGAAATGCCGGATGTGGACCTTGATATTGAGGATGACAAGAGAGGGGAGCTTATCCAATATGTGACAGACAAATACGGGAAGGACTGCGTCTCCCAGATAGCCACTTTTAACCAGATGAAGGCAAAAATGGCCATAACAGACTGCGGACGTGTTTTGGACTATCCCATCTCCGAAGTTCGAGCCATATCAAAGCTTCTTGAAAACGGGCCTAAGGTGACCTTAAAAGGTTCTCTTGAAACCAATAAAGAGTTTAAAGAAAAATATGACACGGATCCGGAAGCCAAAAGGCTCATAGACGCAGCTATGGAATTAGAGGGAATTACCAGAAACCAAGGAGTTCACGCCGCAGGTATTCTCATATCTCAAAACCCTCTTGACGATGTGGCTCCCTTTGCTCTCTCCAATTCCGGTGAAAATGTCCTTCAGCTTGAAAAGCCGGATATAGAAAAAACCGGCCTTCTCAAAATGGACTTTTTGGGCCTGGCCAACTTGACCATTTTGGCAAAATCCATTGAATATGTTAAGAGAACAAGAGGAATAACCATAGACAGGTTTAAAATACCTCTTGATGACAAAAAAACCTTTGATCTTTTGGCTCGTGGAGATACCAACGGAGTTTTCCAACTTGAAGGGGACGGTATGACCAAGTATGTTATGGAACTGCGTCCTTCCTCAGTCAGAGAACTTGCCGCCATGGTGGCTCTCTACCGTCCCGGTCCCATTGATCAGATCCCTGTCTTTATTGACTGCAAACACGGAAAGAAACCCATAGAATACGATCATCCCTTATTGGAAGATTTGTTAAAAGAAACCTACGGAGTTATTTGTTATCAGGAACAGGTTCTCAAAATTGTGCAAATTATAGGTGGCTTTAACTTAGGTGAAGCGGATATCCTTCGTAAAGCTATGTCCAAAAAGAAACTTGACATCATTAACGAAAACAGAGTTAAATATCTTGAAGGGGCAAAAGCTAAAGGTATTGACCTTAAAGTTGCGGAAACCATTTATGATAAAATAGTGCCTTTCTCAGGTTATGCCTTCAACAAAGCTCACGCCGTATGCTATGCCTTTGTTGCCTACCAAACAGCATACATGAAAGCCAATTATCCCGTTGAATATTACACAGCTCTCCTGTCTGCCAACAAAGACGAAAAAAATAAAATGGCTCTCTATCTCAACGAGATTAAAAAGAAAAAGATTCTCGTTCTGCCTCCGAGTATCAACAAATCCGAATTTGATTTCACCATTGAAGACGGAGATAAAATCAGGTTTGGTATAGGTGCCATCGCAGGTGTAGGTCAAGCTGTGACGGATACAATTATTGAAGAAAGAGAAAAGTCCGGTCCATTTAAGGATTTGGAAGATTTTGTTAAGAGAATGGGTTCAAGCATTAACAAAATCGCATACGAAGCTCTTATAAAAGTAGGTGCTTTTGACGATTTTGAAAAGAACAGAAAAATGCTCCTTGAGGCTCTTCCCGATCTCCAAAGTTTCGTATCAAAAGAAGCTGAAAAAGAAGAAATAGGAATAATGGACCTCTTCGGTGACGACGAAGGAATGAAAAACACCTTTAATTTTGATAAGTATTCCTCAGTCCGTGACTTTACCAAAGATGAAATATTGGAGTTTGAAAAGAACCTAACGGGAATTTACTTTTCCGGTCACCCTCTTGACAAGGTTGAAAAAATCCTCAGCAACAGAACCAATTCCAATGTGATTAAAATTAAAGGTGCGGAAAATGGGGATAATGTAAAAGTCGGTGGAATCGTTACAGCAGTGAAAGTCCGAGAGAGCAAGAAAGGTGATAAATTTGCCAATATTAATATGGAAGACCTGTTCGGAGATTTGAAAATAACATTTTTCCCAAAGGACTTTGCCAAATGTCAAGAACTTCTTGAAATAGGTAAAATCCTAATTGTCAGCGCTCGTGTAAATAAACAGGACGAAGAAAGCGATCCGGAACTTTTCGGAACGGAAGCTGAAGAAATTAATGTTTATACCAAAAGCAATGTGAGATGTATGAATATAAATGTGACCCCAAAGTCAAACATTAATTTCCAAAATTTTAAAATGGTTTGCGATGCAAATAAGGGTGATGACAGTATAGTTCTGCTCCTCAAATCCAAAGCTCACATTCAAAAAGTGTCTCTGAAAGAAAAAGTGGACCTTGACAATCCGGAATTCATCGCCGATATAACAAAAATAGTGGGTCGCAGAAATTTGGAGATAGTCGGGTAAAAATACCCCCCTTGACAAATATATATAAAATGTGGTATAATATATATGTCACTGTTGCGGGGTAGAGCAGCGGTAGCTCGTCGGGCTCATAACCCGGAGGTCACAGGTTCGATCCCTGTCCCCGCTCCCATCGTAAAGTAATACAGGTCTAAGCTTTAGGCCTGTTTTTTGTTTTTTCCGGGTTTTTTTGTTGATTAAAATTCCAAATCCCTCGAAAATATCTATTTTTTTGCTTAACAAAATAACTTTTGACTTATCTCCTTGACATTCCTTCGTCTTGAAACAATTTTTAATGGCGACTGCCTTAAAAAGTGTTCCAATACTCATTCCAAATCCCAAAAAGTTTTGCAAGCTCAACTTTTCGGGAACCCTTGGAATTTCATTACAGTCGAAGACGTCAATGCGTTATTTCTTGCAAAAAAATGATCTTTTCGGTCCTTTGTAATTTTAATCAAAACCCTTGGTCACAGGTTCGATCCCTGTCCCCGCTCCCATTTGAGATTTTATTAGTGAAGTTTTAACGGCTTCACTTTTTTATTTGCTCCGGGTTTTTTGTTGATTAAAATCCCAAATCCCTCGAAAATATCTATTTTTTTGCTTAACAAAATAACTTTTGACTTATCTCCTTGACATTCCTTCGTCTTGAAACAATTTTTAATGGCGACTGCCTTAAAAA
>JAFSVJ010000019.1 GCA_017445025.1 Abditibacteriota bacterium
AACAAAAACCCGGCGTATAAAAAAAAAGACACCCATAAGAGTGTCTATACAATTTCATGGTAGCGGGAGTCGGACTTGAACCGACGACGCCCCGGGTATGAGCCGGGTCCTCTAACCAGCTGAGGTATCCCGCCTAAAACTATTAGGAGGTAAAGGGATTTACTAATCAAAAAAAATGGCAGTCCCTAGGGGAATCGAACCCCTGCCTCCAGAATGAAAATCTGATATGCTAGCCGCTGCACCAAGGGACCGCAAAATAGTCGCATATATATTATACCACAAAACACTATGGTTTGTCAAGCCCTTTTAAGCTTTTTTTTAAAAAAATCTTAAAATTAACCAAAATCCACTCTTAAAATATGTTCTTCAAGATTAAATAAAATTTGACCTTCCGAAATTTCATAAGCCACACAAAGTATGTCACAACGAGCATACATTTCCAATTTGTTATCATAAATATATTGCTCTATGGCTCTTTGGATTCTCATTTGTTTTGAATATGTAATAGTATCTATAGGTCTGATTGGGGAAGATTTCTTTTTACATCTCACTTCCCCAAAGACCAATTCGTCACCGTCTTTAGCTATTATATCTATTTCACCACCGTGACAAGACCAGTTTCTTTCAATTATGGTATAATTTTTCTTTTTTAAATACTCGCAGGCAAAGTCTTCCGCACTTTTCCCTATGGTCTTTTTATCCATTTTGCTTTTCTAAGAGAACGGGGGAAGCATTCCAAATAAGTTTGTTATACTCTTCAATAGTTCTGTCAGAAGAGAAGTAAGCACATCTTGCCACATTTAAGATAGACTTTTTGGTCCACTCTTCTTTGTTGAGATAGAGTTTATCAACTTCTCTTTGAGCACGGGCATAATCTTCAAAATCCGCAGCAATCATATATTTATCTCTGTTAAGAAGTTCATCTACGATAAAATCAAAGACTCCGTGTTCATCTTGGCTGAAAAAGTCCACATCTATAAGTCTTATAATAGACTGGAGAGCTTTACTTTTGGAAATAAAGTTTTTGGGAGCGTAATTTTCCTTTCTAAGCTCTGCAATTTCTTCTACTGTTGAGCCAAATAGGAAGAAATTTTCTTCCCCTACTCTCTCTCTTATTTCCACATTTGCGCCGTCTAAAGTTCCTATGGTCAAAGCACCGTTAAGACTCATTTTCATATTACCCGTTCCGCTGGCCTCATATCCGGCAGTGGAGATTTGCTCGGAGAGTTCCACTGCAGGCATAATATGTTCAGCTAAGGATACTCTGTAATTGGGCAAGAAGAGAACACGAAGTTTGCCTTTCATATCTCTGTCACTGTTTACCATTTCAGAAACCTTGTTTATAAAATAAATGATAAGTTTAGCGTTTTTATAGCCCGGAGCAGCCTTTCCACCTATCATAATGGTTCGGGGAACAATGGATGTGGAAGGATTATCTTTAATAAACAAATATCTGTTTATTGCATATAGAGCAAGGAGAAGTTGTCTTTTATACTCATGAATTCTCTTTACTTGAACATCATACATTGTGTCCGGATTTACGGGAACACCTGTAGAATATTGCAAATATAATGAAAATTTGATTTTATTTTTATGTTTGATTTCAGCCCACTTTTCGCAAAAGCTCTTATCATCCGCAAACTTTTCAAGCTCTTTAATTTCTTCAAAATTGTAGGTCCAATCATCCCCAATGGCTTCGTTTATTAGGTTTGTCAAATCCTTATTGGCAGACATAATCCATCTTCGTGGGGTTATACCGTTTGTGACATTTATAAATTTCTCGGGAGTAAACTCATAAAAATCGTTAAACAGAACCTGTTTTACCAATTCACTGTGGAGTCTTGCCACACCGTTTACTTTGTGGGAACCGATAACTGCCAAGTTTGCCATTCTCACTCGTCTTTGACCGTCTTCGCCAATTATAGACATTCGTCTGATTTTATCCACATCTCCCGGATATTTGAGAGATACTTCTTTAAGGAAGAAATAGTTGATTTGATATATAATCTCCATATGACGAGGGAGAAGTTTCTCCACAAAGTCCACAGGCCACTCTTCAAGTGCTTCCGGCAGAAGGGTGTGGTTGGTGTAAGCGAGAGTTTTCTTGACAATGGACCAAGCCTTGTCCCAATCAAAATTATAAACATCTATAAATATTCTCATTAATTCAGCCACAGCCAAAGCGGGGTGAGTGTCGTTGAGTTGTATTGCCACATAATTGTGGAATTCTCCCAATTTATCTCTGCCGTGCTCTCGGAGAAATCTTTGAACTATGTCATTTATTGAAGCGGAAACCAGGAAATATTCCTGCTTGAGCCTTAACATTTTACCTTCAAATTTACTGTCGTTGGGGTAGAGAACTTTGGTTATATTTTCTGATTCCACCTGACGCTCACAAGCGGCAATATAGTCACCTTTGTCAAAGTCGGCAAGGTTAAATTCTTCTGTAGCTTGTGCTGACCAAAGTCTTAATACATTTACATTTCCAAATTTAAAGCCGGGAATGGGAATATCTTTGGCAACAGCCAAAACATCGTCATATTTTTCCCAAACGGAAGGTGAAGTTTCTCCTCCCGCAACTCTGGTCACATTTCCGCCAAAGTGAACGGTTTGCTTATGAGTAAATCTGTTGGCTTCCCAAGGGTAAGGGACACTTTTCCAAGTGTCAGGCTTTTCAACCTGTTTTCCCCCTTCTATATATTGGTTGAACATTCCGTATTCGTAGTGAAGGCCGTATCCGTGAGCGGGGATACCTAAGTTTGCCATACTGTCCATAAAACAAGCCGCAAGACGACCGAGACCACCGTTTCCGAGACCTGCGTCCACTTCTTGCTCCATAAGCTCTTCAAGGTCATATCCCCATTCGAGAAGAGCCTCTTTGGCTATATCATAAAGGCCCATACAAATAAGGGCATTGCTTAAAGAGCGTCCGATCAAATATTCCATAGAGAGATAAAAAACTCTCTTAGGTTTTTTTATGGCATATAGGTTTTGGGTATTCATCCAATTCTCAATCATGGTATCCACAACGGAATATGCCACAGTCATATATTTCTCATATTGAGATATATTAATCTCATCTTTAATCAGTCTTTGATGTAAATTCTTAAACAAACTTTTCTTAAACAACTCAACCTGTTCTTGAAATTCTTCCATTACTTTTTCTCCTCTTGCTCATCTAACATATTAAGAGCTAAGTCATCACCTTCAGCGGCAGCGTTCAAAATCCACAAAAGCCCTTTTTCCATATTTTGTTCTGTCCCTATTCCATCACAAATACATCTTCCAAGATAATACATAGCTCGAGGCTGATTGCCTTTTGCGGCAATTTCAAAATATTCAAAAGCTTTTTTCTCGTCGATTTTCTCACCTATTCCGTTGAGATAAATGGTTCCCAAATACAAAGTAGCGTCCAAATTCCCCGCCTCATGAGATTTTGTCAAAAGCTCCATAGCTTTGGCATGATCCTTTTTCTTTCCTATTCCGTTGAGATAGAAAAGTGCCAGCTGATATGTGGCAGCGGTAGAGCCCTTAATTTGGGCTTTTTCAAACCATTTTATAGCCTCAGGGACATTTTTCTCACAACCTATGCCTCTCATAAGACAATATGCCACGGTTTCCATAGCAAGTTTGTGCTCCTTGTTGGCAGCCTTATTCATAAACCTATATCCTTCATATTTGTTGGCTTGAATGCCTACTCCATGAATATAACAGTTTCCCAGCTCATACATGGCATTGGTGTCTTTCTGTGCTTCTATTTCCAACAAGGGAACATATTTATCCAAAATTTCTATGGATTTTTCCAAATTTTTCTTTGTTCCTCTGCCGTAAAAATAACAAATTCCAAGACGAACCTGTGCGGGAACATAACCGGCTTCGGCAGAAAGTTTCAAATCCCGAAAAGCCTCTTCTCTGCTCTTTTGATCGTAAGCAAAGTATTTCCATATAGACCAGTCGTAAAGGTCTGTAGGAGTGGCGGCCGGCTCTTCCGTTTTTTCGGGTGTATCAGTCATTACAGGCTCCTTTACACTTTCGCTACACACAAAAGCTACGGCACAAAAAATTATCAATAAAATAAAAATAATTATTCTCATAACACATCACCTTTTTTCTAATATATATTATACCATATTTTCGAGAAATTTTAAAGTTAAAGAAAGTTTAAATACTATAACTTTAAAATAACCGAAAAATATGGTATAATAATAGTGTAAACCTGAAAATTAGTTTTCAAAGTTTTAGATATAACAAATAAAAAAAGGAAAAACAAATATGTATTGGTTTATTAAATGTTTAAAACAATACGGAGACTTCCGCACAAGAGCAAGACGATGTGAATATTGGAACTTTGTCTTTTGGTTGTGGGTGCTGTTAACAGTAATATCCTGTTTTATCCCGGATATAAGGCTTTTGCCTACCACTTTGCTTCATCTTGATTTTGACAGTATTTCAATATCAAAATTAGGAACCATTCCTTTTGTTATTGTGGCACTTATGATTTGCCCCTATTTCGCCGTTGCCACAAGACGACTCCACGATATAAACAAATCCGCCTGGTGGCTTTTGATATTGCTTATACCTTTCATAGGTGGCATTTGGTTTTTCATTCTTATGGTTATACCAGGAGACCATTTTGATAACAAATGGGGCAGAAACCCAAAAATCATTAAGATAGACTGAGGCTAAAATGAAAGAATTCATTACCTGTTTAAGAAAATATTTTAACTTTAAAGAAAGAGCAAGGAGAAGAGAGTTTTGGCTCTTTACCTTAATAGGATTTATAATTCTGTGTATATTGGGAACATTGGATTATTTCCTTGCCACCACATTGACATTTAAAGGTTTTATTGTGGGAGGCTGGCTTATGTATTTCGGTGCCCTTTTAATGCTCTTTCCTTTCAGTGCCGCTTTGACAAGAAGACTTCACGACACGGGAAAACCGGAAATCTGGATGATACTCATGTATGTGACTGTTGTGGGATTGGGCTTCGCCTTTATTAATATAGCAACAGCCTATGCAAACACCCACTCCATAGGAAGTTTGATTTTACTCCTTTTAACTATTTTTGTGTTTTTCTTTTATATGATATGGTTAACGGCAACCTTGTGTGTAAAATCTCAAATGAGTGACAACAAATACGGCCCTTGTCCCAAAATATCTCTTGAGGAAATAGAAAACGTAGATTTTCTTAAAGATACCGATGTAGAGGGAGAAACAATAGAATCAGACACCCCGGAGACCTATTCCGCCGACACAGCAGAAACTGCAACCGAAAACACAGACAATGCCGAAGAAATAAAAGAAGAAAATGATAAAATTAAAGAAGAAATAACAGAAGAAGTTAAAGAATATATAAGAGAAGAAGAAACACCTTCAATAAGGGACCAAATCTTAACGGAAATAGATAAGTTAGAACAAAATATAGATAAAGAAATATAAATAATAAAAAGGAGCGATAACTCGCTCCTTTTTTATTTTCTAAACACAAACAAATACTCATGCGCTATAAGTAAAAAATTATATTTAACACTATTGGTTTTCCAAAACCCGGTTGCTTTAGAAATTAAAATTCCTCATAATCTGTAGTATTATCCTTACTTATATATACTGCTATTTTTCTTTCAAACACAGTACTATCACCATCTAAAACAAATTCACATTCTTTGTATTTTTGAATAGCTATTTCTTTCGCTTCTTCAATAGATCGAGCTTCAACCGGCCCGAATTTTTTACCTATATACTCCTCAATACTTACATAATAATCTCTCATAATATAACCTCTTTTTAATCATTATCTGATCTTATTATAGATCAAAATTAAAAAAAGATCAAGTTTTAAGATTATAATTAAAAAATCCTCTTGTATACTCCGTTTCCCACAAAAACAATTATCCCTTTATCTCTTAAAAACTGTAATTGCTGACGTATTTTTGCCTTTATATTATTATTTTCAGGATGCTTTACCGCCAATAAATCTTCAAATGCATAAACTTCATCTAATGTAAATGTAACATTTAAATCATTCAAACAATCCAAAACATCCATTAACCAACCGTGAGCATACACACCTTTGTCTATAAATTTAATATAACCTTTATCTCTCAAAAATTGTAATTGTTGGCGTATTTTAGCTTTTATGTTATTATTATTTGGGTATTTTTCTGATAACTCTGCTTCATATTTATAGATTTCATATATTGTAAAAATATTACTTTTAGTTTTATTTACATAATTTAAAATATCAAATAACCAACCGCGACTCTCTATTTTATCTTTTTTTAATCCGTCTGCTTTTTGGGTTGTTTTTAAAACATTTTTGGTTTCTAAAATAATAGAATTCTTTATTATAGGTATAAATCCTTGAAGTGGTATTTTTTTACAATCTATATTACATCCTATCCAACCGGCTCGCCTTGCATTTACAGAAAGAGGGGATCTTTTTATTATAATTTCCGGAGTAAAAAAATGTTTTGGAATTAAATATAAATTGTTTACATGATAATCCGAATATGTCATAAACAAAAAATTCGGATTATTCATACTCGTTATTCTTAAAATCATTGTATCATAAGCACCATCGGGAATTATAGTTGATTTAATCCCTTCTTTGCTTTTTAATTCATACTGATTATTACATTTTGAACAATAAAAATCACCCACCGGAGTATTATTGGGAAAATGAGTTAATCTTTCATATCCACACTTTGGACAATAAAGATTATTTAATACCCAATCCTCAGTTAATACTCGTGCTATTTGACTTTGACTTTTATAATTTATAATTAAATTTTGATTAAAATATATATTCATTTTATATTTCAAATTTAGATATTTATGCACAAAAATAAACCAATTATATTATACCATAATATAAAAAATAAAGCAAAAACATAATATAAAATATAAAGATAGGAGCGATAACTCGCTCCTTTTTCTAATAATACTCTATCTCACAATCTTTTGGCAAACCCGTTCTACTTAGATCCAATTCAAACCCTTTCGGCAACTTAATTGAACTTAATGTATGACAATCAAAAGCACCATCTTCAATTATTTTAACGCTTTTTGGAACAATTATATGGAATATATTACTATACCAAAAAGCATCACTTCCTATTTTCTTTACGGTTTTTGGAATATTAAGAGAAAATATTCTACAAGGACACATTATCAATTCAGTTATATCCTTATTATACAACACTCCTTTTCGTGATTTATAATAAAGGTTATTTTTATTTACTGTAATACTTTCAAGACGAGAAGCAAAAGCACTATCTTCAATTGTTTCCACACTTTCCGAAATTATTAATTTTCTTAATTCCGAACAATTCCCGAATGCGCCGGAATTAATAACCTTAACAGTATTAGGAACCCTAAAGGTTTTAACTTCTTTAAAACAGGTTTTTAGTTCCGTCATATCTCTGTTATACAACACTCCTCTGTGAAGTTCTAAATAGGGGTGATTTTTTGAAATTTTAATTGACTTAATACCACTGTCCAAAAAAGCATTTCCCTCAATCTCTTCAACATTTTTAGGTATTGATATTTCTCTAATTTTATTACAATCCGTAAAAGCACTGCCACGTATTTTCTTAACTGTTTTGGGTATGTTAAAAGATGTAATATTTTTCGGACATATTACAAGCTCACTCAAATCCCTACTGTAAACAGCTCCGTCAAGGGATTTAAAGAAAGGATTATTATCATCTACAACAAAAGAAGATAAATTTTTGCAGTAATAAAAAGCATTTGAATCGATTTTTTCTACAGATTCCGGTATTTTTACACTCTTAAGTTTTTCACAGTCTTTAAAGGCATCTCTTCCTATTTTTAAACAAACATCCGGAATATCAGCAGAAACTATTCCTGTAGGTGCTTTAATTAAAGTATTATTCTCATTAAAAATCATTCCATTGGCAGAAAATGAATATGGATTTTCCTTATCTACTTCAAAAGACACAAGATTTTCACAACCATCAAAAGCATCACCGTCTATCCAACCGGTATTTTTAGGTATAAATATCTCTTTTAGTTTTTTACAACCGGAAAATAAATCTTCACTAATCTCTTCAAGATTTTCCGGGAGTTTTATTTCTTCCAAACTTTCACAAGTATCAAATGCATATCCCTCTATTGTTGTGACTGAATTCGGAATAACTATTTTTTTTATTTCTGTGCAACAATAAAAACCAAATTTATTTATTATCTTTAGTGTATTCGGTAATTCTACAGATAAAATACCTCCCGGACAGGCAATTAATTCTGTCATATCTTTGTTATACAAAATACCCTTATACGAAGCAAAATAGGGATTATCTTTATCTACATTTATAGATTCTAAACTCCCACAATATTCAAATACTTTATCTTCAATATTATATACATTCTTAGGTATAAAAATAGATTTCAATTTATCGCAACCATTAAAAGCTCCATACTCAATGGATTCCAAACTTTCGGGTAGATCTATTTTTTCAAAATCACAACCTGAAAACCCAAGTTCCCCAATTCCTATTAAAGTTTTAGGAAGAATAATTTCTTCTATTTGACTGAGATCTACATTATATTCAATGTTATTCCATCCCAAATCAAATGCAAGATTACAAATATATTCTACACCTTCCGGTATAACAACCTTTTTTTCATTACCCGCATATCTTATAACTGCCTTTTTATTGTCAGTTAAATAAAGTCCATCATCATTATTTTCTTTCATAATAATATCCTCCGATTTTTTATTACAATATAATTATACACTATACAAAACCAATATAACAACCGGAAAAGGGATTTTTATAAATAATTAATTTTTCTGTCGTAAATTTATATCAATTTGTGTAAAAAGAAAAAGGAGCCTCTCGGCTCCTTTTTTTATTTTCTTCATTTACATAGCTTTCTTAATGATATCTGTGGTTTCTTCCATGGACAGTTGTTTTCTATCAAGGTCAAAGAGACCGCCCATTGTATCATAAGCGTTTTGAGCAATATATTCAGCCTTATTGGGATCTACACCAAAATCGGTTAAACAAAGCTTGTCCACACCACATTTTACCTTTAATTCTTTCAAAGCGTCAATAAAAGACTTGGCAGCTTCACTTTCACTCATTCCGCTGATATTAACGCCCAAGGCTTGTGCCATTTTTGCCAGAAGGTCATCAATGTGTCCCAAAAAAGCTTCGTAATATGACACACTGATAGAAATCAAAGCAGCTCCGTGAGGCACCTTAGGATAAATACCGCTGATAGCGTGAGCTATGGAGTGTTCACTGGTGCAACAGGAATAGGTTTCCACAAAACCGGCAATTGTGTTTGCATAAGCAACATACTCTCTTGCTTCAATATTGTCAGGTTCATTAACAGCCACAGGCAACCATTTGCCTATAAGTTCAATAGCTTTAATTGACATAGCTTCTGACAGGGGGTTGGCAATACTTGCAATAAAACCTTCAGTAGAGTGGAAAAGGGCGTCAAAACCTTGGTAGGCTGTCATATTCTTTGGCACAGAAGTCATCAATTCCGGGTCAACTATGGAAATGGTGGGGAAAGTTCCCTCATAACCGAAACCTATTTTTTCCTCACCGTTGGTAATAACGGTCCAAGGGTCAGCTTCCGTTCCCGTTCCGGCAGTGGTGGTAATGGCAATTACGGGAAGAGGTTTGTTTGGCACAGGCTCACCTTTACCTGTTCCGCCGGAGATATAGTCCCAATAGTCTCCCGGGTTTGTAGCCATAACAGCTATGGCCTTTCCGCTGTCAATGGTAGATCCTCCGCCTAAGGCTACAACCATATCACAACCTGTCTTTTTGGCAAGAGCAGCCCCTTCCATAACATGTTCTTTAATGGGGTTAGGAAGAATTTTATCATATAATTCATAGGGAATACCGACTTCCCCGAGTATACCTGTAAGTTTATCAAGATAACCGAATTTTCTCATAGAAGTTCCGGCTGAGATAACCACCAAAGCCTTCTTTCCCGGAAGTTTTTCTGTCTTTAACTTATTGATTGCACCTGCACCGAAATGAATTTTGGCAGGCATAAAAGCTGTAAACTCATTAAGCATAGTTTGCTCTCCTTAATACAAATTATAGTAGCCTATTTATAAACAAGCTACTATAATTATTTTACCATATTTTTAACAAATTGTCATTTTTTAAGATTTTTAAAAACCTTTTAAAATCTTAATTCCGTTGTCTGCCAAAACAGCTTCAAGCTTCTCCGGAGAATCACTTCTCATGGCAAAGTATGCTTTTGAGCCTTGCTCAATTACACAACCGGAGGCGTCTTTGATGTTAAGACCTGCTTCATCAACGATCTTGAAAAGCTTTGAAATTGAACCGACTTTGTCCTCTATTTCAACTATAACGGATTTTTCGAGTGCAACGGTAAAGTTCTCGTCAAAAAGAATATCTCTTGCTTCTTTGGGCTTGTCTGTAAACACACGCAACACACCGAATTGACCGTTATCGTCTACATCAATCATAAAGATGTTAATATTGTTTTTAGCCAGAACTTCTGTGACCTTTGCCAACTTTCCTGACTTATTTTCCATAAAAACTGATACAGCGTTGTACATAATCTACTCTCCTTATTCGTCTCTCTTGTCAACAACTCTCTTGGCCTTACCTACGGATGCGGGAAGAGAACCTTGTTCAACCAAATTAACTATAACTCTAAATCCTAACTGATCTCTTAATTCGGCAGCAAGTTTAGCTTTTTGTTCTTTAAGAACATCCATATTTCCGCTAAACTCATTTCTGTTAACTTCAACTTCAATAGTCATTCTGTCAAGGAAGTTTTCTTTTGTTAAAGTAATTAAGTAGTTACCGCCAAGCCATTTGTGCTTCATAATAACTTCTTCAATTTGACTTGGGAAGCAGTTTACACCGCTGACAATTAACATATCATCACTTCTACCCACGAATCTGGCAATTCTCTTGTGAACCATACCGCAAGGACACTCACCGGGCATAATGTATGTTAAGTCTTTGGTTCGGTAACGAAGGATAGGCATACCTTCTCTTCTTAAAAGGGTGAGAACCAATTCTCCCACTTCTCCGTCAGGAACAGGCTCTAAAGTGCCCGGGTCAATAATTTCAACAATGTAGGAATCTTCCCAAATGTGCATACCGTTTTGTTCGAGACATTCAATACCTACACCGGGTCCGTTCATTTCTGAAAGGCCGTAGTTGTTGTAAACCTTAATACCGTATAAGAATTCAAGTCTTTTTCTGAATTCTTCGGTGTAGGGTTCCGCACCACAGATAGCTCTCTTAATAGGCAAGCTTCTTGGGTCTTCCCCGTTTTCAATCATGGTTTCGGCAACGTGCATAAAGTATGAAGGAGTCACGTGAACACCGGTCACATTGAAGTCACGGATTAACATAAGCTGTCTTTGTGTGTTTCCGGCACCGGCGGGTATAGTCCACATACCTAATTTTTCTGCGGCCATGTGAATTCCCAAACCACCGGAGAAAAGACCATATCCTGACATGTTTTGGAAAACGTAGTCTTTTGTAAATCCTGAAGCCCAAAGAGAACGAGCCATAATTTCTGACCAGTTTTCAACATCTTGCTTTGTGTGCATGATGGCAGTGGGCTTTCCTGTGGTTCCTGAGGAAGTGTGCATTCTCACAATCTCACTTGGATCAACACTTAACATACCTGCAGGGTATGATTCTCTCAAATCAACTTTAGTGGTAAAAGGTAATTTGGTAATATCATCTGCAGATTTAATATCCTCAGGGTTAATACCCAATTCCTTAAACTTTTTAGCGTACCAAGGGCTCTTGGCAGCTTGTTTAACTTGTATTGGCAATCTTTCGTCTTGCCAAGCCTTTAATTCTTCTCGGGACATGTGAGCGAAACGTAACCCGATTAAATCTTGTTCTTCCATTTTTTCCTTCCTTAAATTAAATTATTTTTGACATAAAAAAAGACCACAAAATTTGCGGTCATTAAAAAACCGCGGCTGAGCACCGCGGAGGTATAACAAATTAGCGGCACTCTTAACAAGAATACCAATAATAATAAGCATTATTAATTTTTAAAGCTACATTTTTCATACCAACTATATTATACCACAAAAAATATAGGTTTGTCAAGTCCTAAAAGCCTAATTTTGGGATTTTTTGAAAAATTTTTTTTAATACGAATTGTAATTGTTTCTTTTGCTATTACATTTCACAGACTTAAACCAAATAAAGTTTTTATTTTTTATATATTTTATTCAAATCGTCAATCATAAATTCCCAATCATGATTATTCAAATAAAAATATTCATATTCTTCGTTTAATAACTTATCAAAATCTTCTTTACTTTTTTGCCCAATATATTTAAAAAGCAACTTTTTTACTTCTTGGGTATAATATATTGCATCAGGATATTCTTTTATGAATTCTCTGCATTCTGTCTCAAAACCTTTAAAATTCGAGTTTAATTCATATATATTATTCCTATTAACTTTAGGATTTTGGCGTTCAAGCATAAAAATATGATGTGATAAAATCTCTAAAAAATAATATTTGGATGCAATTATCAAACTTTCATTTTTACTTTTTTGGATACTTAAATATTTATTATATATAGGTTCAATGTTACACCAATAATCAAATTTTAATAAATTACTATTGAGAAAATATAAATCCTCCATATAAGTATTATGATTGTTTATAACTTGAAATTCCAAAAAAGGATCCATCATTTTAAAAAACTTTGAACCAACAAGAGAATACAATCCTGTTGGAAAACCATATTTTTTATATTCTAAGATGTTAAAATTTGGATAAATAACATAATCACAAGATCTATATTTACCAATATCAAGTTTTATATTAGGTGATATTCTTTTAGCTATAGCAGCAGCAATCCATGGCGTTAATTTATAGTTTTTATCAACATTAATATCAACAATATAATGATTAGAACTGATATCGTTTATATTTACTGGTTTTTCAGTATTATTTTGAACAATAACTCTATATACAATAGGTTGCCCTATTAATTCATAATCATCCATAATAACGGTCCAATCTAAATCGTCATATTGAAATGTAAATTCTTTTCCAAATACCATTCCGGAAAACAGCACAAAAATAAATGTTACTAACAAAGCAAGCTTTTTCATAATAAACACCTCACAAATAATAAACAAAAAAAATAAAAAGATATTAAAACATATTAGGTTATAAATGTTTTTTTTAAATAATTTAAAATACCTACAATTATCTTATACCTTATTTTTCAAGGTTTGTCAAGTGATAAAACCATATTTTTTGAAAATATAATATTTTTTATTAATTGTTTATAAAGTCATTATATCCGGGTAGAGTAATTTTATTTTTGATTGACTAAAGGTATATAATTTTGTGAATGTTTTTTAGAATAATCCCCCACGAGAAAATCTATGTTTTTTCATCGTGGGGGGATAAAACAAGCTACTATATAGTTTTAAGTTCTTTCTCAAAATAACATTTATGTAAATAACAATTACAATCTTATTTTTATAAAAAAACTCTCAAATTCCCTAAAAATACCTGTTTTTTTGCTTAACGTAATTTCTATTTTCGTGTCTCCTTGACATTCACTCGTATTGAAACAAAATCCTAATGGTCTTTTCCTTATGCTTTTGTCCCACTACTCGTTCATTACAGTCGACGACTACAATACGAAATCACTTGTAAAAAAACAATCTTTTTGGTAATTTGAGAGTTTTTTCTAAATAGTTTTCAATTCTTTTTCTTTTGCGGCTGTGGCAGCATCAATCTCTTTAATATATTTATCCGTTGCCTTTTGGATAATATCATTTTCTTTCTTGAGATCGTCTTCTGTTATAACAGAATCTTTCTGTTCCTTTTTAAGCTTTTCATTAGCTTCACGTCGAACGTTTCTAATAGCCACCTTATGCTCTTCGGATTTCTTCATAAGCTTTTTGATTAACTCTTTTCTTCTCTCTTCGTTAAGAGGAGGAATGTTAAGTCTTATGTTAGCTCCGTCGTTGTTGGGGTTTATACTCAAATCAGAATTTAAAATAGCTTTCTCAATATCTTTCAAAATATTGGCATCGTAAGGCTTAATTAAAATCTGACTTGGTTCGGGAATACTGATACCCGCAATTTGGTTAATTGGTGTGGGAGTTCCATAGTATTCCACCATAATCCCGTCAAGCATTTTGGCATTGGCTTTACCGGTTCTTAAAGTATCAAAGTCCTCTTTTGCAAAAGCTACGGCTGACTTCATTTTTTCTTCAGATTTATCTATAACAGCTTTGGACATTTAACCCTCCTTGGCAACAAGGGTGCCTATTTTCTCACCCATACAAACTTTTTTAATATTACCTTTACCCTTTATATCAAAAACAATTATGGGTAAATTGTGATCGCCACACATAGCAAAAGCTGTGGCGTCCATAACTTTAAGTCCCATATCAAGAGCTTTTTGATGGGTAATTGTATCAAACTTAGTTGCAGTGGGGTCTTTCTTAGGATCTGCTGTGTAAATTCCGTCCACATTTGTAGCCTTTAACACAACATCCGCACCCACTTCCAAAGCTTTCAGAGTGGTAGCTGTATCTGTGGTAAAATAGGGGTTTCCCGTTCCTCCGCCAAAGATAACAACTCTACCCTTTTCCATGTGCCTTATAGCCTTTCTTCTCACAAAAGGTTCTGCCACTTGATTCATGGTAATGGCAGTTTGCACACGGCTGGGCACTCCAAGGCTTTCTAAAACAGATTGAAGTGCAAGGCAGTTGATAACTGTTCCCAGCATACCCATATAATCACCGGTAGCTCTCTCAACTCCTTGAACTTCCACATTAGCACCACGAACAATATTGCCTGCACCTATTACCACACCTATTTGAATGCCTGTTTCCCAGGCTTCTTTCACTTCTTCGGCAATAAATCTTATGGTGTCACCGTTAAAGCCTATCTTATCCGGACCGGCAAAAGCCTCTCCGGATAATTTAAGCAATACTCTTTTATATTTTGGAGTGGCTTCCATTATGCCTTTTCACCAACTTTAAATCTAACAAATTCCGTTACGCAAACCTTGGCTGAATTACTCTTTGCGAAAGCGTCAATAAGAGCACCTACAGATTCCTTATCATCTTTAACGAAAGGTTGTTCCAAAAGACATAATTGAGCAAAGAATTCTTTTTTAAGTCTTCCTTGAACAATTCCCTTAAGAATGTTGTCCGGTTTGCCTTCCATTTTTGGGTCTTGTTTTAGACGAGCGATTTGAATCTCTGTTTCTTTGTCAATTTCTTCTTGTGAAACATCACTTGCTTGTAAATATTTGGGGTTAGACCAAGCAATGTGCATAGCAATATCTTTTTCAAGAGTAGTTGCACCTTCTGAGTTTACAACGTCAGCTTTGTCACTCTTTAACTTAACTATAACACCGGTAAGTTTGTCAAGATGAATATATCCTGTTAAGGATTCATCGGCACCGGCAACAACCTTTGCAAATCTGGAGCACTCGATTTTTTCACCGATTTTGGCAACTATTTCGTTAAGAGCGTCGGCAACGGTTAAACCCTTAGCTGCAATGGTTGCACCTTTAAGAGCTTCAACATCAGCGTAATCTCCTGCCATAACAGTGTCTGCAATATCCTTTGCCATGGCAACAAATTCGTCGTTGGCGGCAACGAAACTGGTTTCGCAGTTAAGTTCAACCAAAACACCGGTCTTTTTGTCGTCAGATTGAAGGAAGTAAATAATACCTTCTGCGGCGGTTCTGTCAGCTCTCTTGGCTGCAACGGCAAGTCCTTTCTCACGGAGAAGAGCAATAGCCTTTTCAAAATCACCTTCAGCCTCTGTTAAGGCTTTCTTACAATCCATCATAGCCACACCTGTGGCTTCTCTTAATTTTTTAACATCAGCAGCTGTAATAGCCATATATAAATACCTCTTTTTTTTAAATCAGAAATAAGAACCTGTCACCCTAAGTTTGAATTAAGCCAAACCGAAAATTCTTTCTTATTTCTATTCTCTTATTTCATAAAAAATGGTAGACCACAAGAGGCCTACCATGTTCAAATTATTCTTCTACTACTTCTTCTGTCACTTCTTCAGCAACATCTTCGGCAGGAGCCTCTTCGGTGGCGGGAGCCTCTTCAGAAACAGCTTCTTCCACAGCTGTGTCAACATCAGGCTTTTCTTCGTCTTCTGCCACTTCTTCGGGAGCTATGCCTTCCTCACCTTCCGTAGCGGGAGCAATTATCTCGTTAATGGAATCAGCTAATCTGGAGCAAACAAGTTTGATAGCTCTGATAGCATCATCATTTCCGGGGATTACATAGTCAGCATCATCCGGGTCACAGTTTGTATCAACAATAGCCACAATAGGGATACCAAGCTTGTGAGCTTCGGCAACAGCGTTCTTTTCCTTTTTAAGGTCAACAACAAACATTGCACCTACTTCACTTATGGTGTGAAGATCTCTAACACCACCTAAGAATCTGGTTAATTTGGCAATTTTATCTTCTTTGATAGCGGCTTCTTTCTTTGTAAATTTCTCAAAATTACCTGCTTCTTTGTCTTTTTCAAGACTTTCAAGGAGTCTTATTCTTCCTTGAATGGTAGCGTTGTTGGTAAGCATACCACCAAGCCATCTTTGAGACACATAGAATTGACTGCAAGCTTTGGCGGCTTCTTCAATAGCTTCTTGAGCTTGTTTTTTGGTTCCCACAAAGAGAATCTTCTTACCTGTGCCGGCAACTTCTTGGATAAAGTCTTTGGCTTCTTCGTAAAGTTTGAGAGTTTGGTGAAGGTCTATAATGTAGATGCCTTGTCTCGGTGCATAGATGTATTGTTTCATTTTAGGGTTCCATCTATGGGTTCTGTGACCGAAGTGAACACCGGCTTCTAACAATTCCTTCATTGAAATTGATGCCATTTTTTCCTCCTAAGGTTAAATTCTAACTGCCTCCATAACCTTGGTTCAATCCCGAAGGACACCTTAGCCAAGCAGAGTTCAGTGTGTATTTGGCTTTTATTCCAATATATTATACCACTTATGGTAAAATAAGTCAAATTTTAAGAAAAAGGGGAGTGATTACCTATACTTTTATCTCATAAACTTTTAGGGATCTGACTTTCAAGGGCACAGGGTCTGCCACTGTTCCCATAGCCATTTGTCTGCTTTCCCATTTTGTCGCAAAAGGCATATACACATAGCCATCGTCGGCAAAAATCTCTATGGTGGTTTTATCCACAAAAATCTTAAATTTAACTATATTATCTTCCGGCTCCAAATCTACAGGGCAACCGCTATGCCACAGTTCGTTTACATTTCTGTTATAAATAATTGATTTTTGAGGAGAGTTATACCATACCTTTCCACAACCTGTATCAATGTATGCAATGTTAAACGGATTATATTCTATTTCCACATCTATTTCACAGGCTTCGGGACAAATAAAACCCTCAGGAAAAGGATTTTGATTATTGTAAACCTTATTTTCAACAGAAAATATTTCTTTCTTATATTTTTCTAATCCTTTCACAGGCTCTCGTAAGATTTCATATTTACCCTTTTTATATCTCAATGACAGGTCAACAGGTAAAGAATAAAAATTTCTGAAAACATTTGAATAACTGTAATCTGTATAAACCCAGGATGTTTGAGTTATATTTCCATTGTTATTCCAAGTATAATAACAACAGGCGTCAAACAATCTCTGGTTTTTGTTTACATCTTGACAGGAAATAAACTCATGACCGTCAAAATCACCTACTCTGTAATCACCGTTAGCGTTTATAAGAATATATTTATATTCGTCCCCTATGGGAAGTTTTATCATATCGGGGACTTCAAAACACAGTGATATTTCGCTTTCATAAGTCCAATCGAGAAGGTTTTTTGAAGAATAAAAACTGTAGGCAGGTCCTTTTGTGTGTGACAGAGCTATTGTATAAACAACCATTATCCATTTTCTTGTTTCTTCATACCAAAAGACTTTTGGATCTCTGTCCCCACTGTCAGGCAGGTCTTTTATATCCATATTTTTAAAATCTATAGATGTGTCATTGGGGAGGATAGGACCATAGACTTTAAAAGTTTGTCCTCCGTCCACAGAATAAGAGGCCATTTGCCCCTTTGGGCTAGCAGTCCAAATAAGGAAAATGGGAGCTTCTTCTCCTTCTTTTAGACCACTGGTGTTTTCATAATCAACAACAGCGGAACCGGAAAAACATTGATAAATATCCGTAGGAGAAATTACATCGTCTTTATGTTCCCATTTGATTAGGTCTTCACTGGTGGCATGTCCCCAGTGAATATTATCCCAAGTTATGTCGTCCGGATTGTGTTGACAACAGAGATGATATTTTCCTTTATAATAAAACAAACCGTTAGGATCGTTAATCCATCCCTTTTGAGCTGTAAAATGATATATAGGTCTGTAAGATTCTTCTTTCATTTTTTCACCGTTGTTTATAATAATAAATATTTGCTTCGCAAATAATGGTCGATTTAGCTATGCAAAACAGGGTTTTGCTCCGCTAAATTTAGGTTTGCATTTTTATATAGATTTTGCTATGCAAAATCATTCTTCTTATAGTCGCAAAACATTCGTTTTGCGAAGCCCACAACCCCAGTCAAATTGACAGTTCACTTCGTGAACCCCAATTTGCCAGCCCCACTGCCCTAAAGGGAGTGGGGCGGATCGTGCTTTTGATCCCACCCCCCAGGCCCCCCTCCCTTGTGATCTTTTTTGCTTCGTTACACTACGCAAAAAAACAAGGCGAGGGGTGTCCGGTGCTCCTACTTTACCATTTCTCGTGACTAAAGAGTCTGTTAACTAAAGCCAGCTATAAAATTAAGAGGCCGGACCCTTTTTTTGTTATGGTTCTATTTCCATTCCCAAAAAGGTGTTTATAGGTCCATCTCAAGATTTTGGATTTGCTCAAAAAGAACCATAGGAAAAAAGGGAGTTAAAGAGAACCTGCCTGCCCCCCTTGGGGGCAACCATGAAAAACTAAAAGTTTTTCATCGTGGGGGGAAAACTAAAATTGACTTATTACTTCAAAAGTTTTATAGTTAATGGTTATACCGTTTCTCTGCACCAATGAAGAGGTTTCATTAGCCCCTATTCTTATAATTTTCAATTCTTCTTTTGTGGTGTCCACCACCATGGCATTGGCAAGATCTTGACTGCGAGTTCCCATAATTCGGGACATATTACTATATAACTCACAAAAGCCTATACTTGTAGCATCTATGCTGTAATAGAGTTGTTTGGGGAAATCTTTGTTATAAGCAAATTGTTCCCAGTGAGTGTGTCCCGTAAGCCACATAATGAACTTTCCGCCTTGATTGATAAATTCATCCACAGCTTTGTTATATTCTGTCATATCGTCAAGGGAACCTTTTTCGTCATAATGGTCATAATCCGTAAAATTACACTTAATCTGAACAGCGTTTCGAGGGTTATAATGATATGCTACAATAATGGACAAATCTCTCACTTTTGCTCCTGCCAAAGCTCCTTTAAACCAAGACAGTTGCTCCTCATTTTCTTCATCTTTCAAAGCACAATCAAGACCTATAAGTCTTATTTTCTTTTCAGGATAATCTTTATAATAATAGGTATTCCCCTCTTCATAAGTCACATTCCAATTTTTAATAAATTTAGAATAATATGTATCAAACATTTCCTTTTTGGTCAGTCTGTCATCCCAATCCCAATAGGGTTTATCTTTTACAAAATCATGATTTCCTGAAACAAAGAGAATTTTCTCCGCACCTTTCACTCGGCCCCAATGACCGAAGCCGCTGCCTGCATTCCAAGCCACCAAATCCCCGGTGCATATAGCATCATCAAAATATTTCTCATATTTTTTAAGGAATTTGGCATATCGATTCAGCTCAGCTTCATCACCATGAACATCGGAAAAATGAAACAGCACCAAAGGAGGGGTATTTTTTTTAAACTCGTTAGCTTCCGTATTATGTGTTCTAAGAGCATTTACGAGCCTTGTTTCAAACTCCGGATTAAGCTCCGCCATAGATTTTTCCTCTCCGTAAACACACAAAGAAAGCATAAAAATAAAAGCAATTAAAAATAATTTCTTAATCATAAATACTCCCATATATTACACAAAAACTTTTTTAAATATATTCCACATAACACAGAAGTCACTACAAAAAACTTAAAATTGACTTATAACTTCATAAGTCTTATAATTTATACAAATGCCATTTCTTTGAATAAGCAAGTTTGTTTGGTTTGCACCGACTCTTATAAGCTTTATTGTATTGGTAGTGGTGTCCACCACCATAACGTTGGCAAGGTCTTGACTGCGTTTTCCTTTAATTCTGTTCACGTTACTATACATCAAACACAATTCTATATTAGCCGCATCAATATTGTAGAAAAGTTGTTTTGGAAAGTCTTTATTATATCCGAACTGCTCCCAGTGAGTATGTCCCCCTATCCAACAAACAAATTTTCCGCCCTCGTTCATAAAACCGTCAACGGCTTTAAAATATGGGGTCATATCTCCCACGGGGCCGTCATGGCCCGCATGGTCTTCGTCGGTAAAATTACACTTAATTTGAATAGCATCCGCAGGATTATAATGTTGAGCTATAATAACACTATAATCTTTATCCTTTGCACCTGTCAGGGCCTCTTTAAGCCAAGCCACCTGATCCTCATCATCTTTCCCTCTGAAGGACCCATCTATAGCTATAAGTCTGATTTTCTTATTGGGATAATCTTTATAATAATAGGGGCACCCTTTGGTATAGGTCACGTTCCAATTTTTGATATAAGGGGCAAAATAATTATCAAAAAGTTCCTCTTTTGAGAATCTCTTGTTCCAATTCCACTCCGCATTATTTAAAAAGTCATGATTTCCGAGAATAAACATTATTTTCTCTGTGCCGGGAGTCTTTCCCCAAAAAGTAAAGTCGTCCAACCCGGTCATGTGTATAATATCCCCGGTGCAGATGGCATCATCAAAATATTTTTGATAATGATTATAGAAATCTGCCAACCTGGCAAGTTCCTCTTGGTCTCCGTGAATATCGGAAAAGTGAAACAAGACAAATGCCTGAGTGTTGTTTATGTATTCGTTCCATTTTGTATTATGAGTTCTTAAAGCGTTAATCAAATGGTCCTCAAACTCAGGGTTCAGTTCAACCGTGGATTTTTCTGCACCAAAAGCAACACAACCAAAAACTATAACCATAAATACAATTAATAATATTATTTCTCTCATATTTAAATCCTAATTTTACACATTTCTTACAATATAATTATATAACAAATCCCACCAAAAATCAATTTATAATAAAAACCTATATTTAATAAAAAAAGTGGAGCCATAGCTCCACGTTTTTATGCTTTCTTCTTTCAGCTTTAGCATTTTTAAATTTGCAATTGGTAAATTTAACTTTTATCTATGCAATATTATAAAAACTCTGTCTACATACATACCTTTGGCATATTCTTTATTTCCGCAACCGGAAAACCAAATTATAGTATCAGAAGTTGTATTTTGAAAATCAATGATTCCTACTTGCTTTGTTATATAGTCTCGTTTCGGAGTGTCGTCAGAATGCATTCTAATTTGAGATATTTCTATACCTTCTCTGTTGTAAAGCCCACAAGCAAAAGCATCGCCGGGGACTTTATTGGGTTCAACTCTGTATGTCACATATACATCTCCGTATTTTAAAGTATCATCATTATATATACTTGATAAACTTTGTTGAATATACCATTCGGCAGATATAGGGGTCATCCACATAGCTTTTCCGTTAGATGCTTTAGGATCTTTTTTAATTTCTGTATAACCGGCACCCGGAAAACCTACTGATATCCAACGCTCTTGAATATCAACCCAATCATCATCAGAAAGATTTTCACATAGTTTTGGTTTTTCACCTTCCTTTTCGTATTTAGGATGAGCAATTTCCGATAATTCTAAAAAATCATTCTCATTAAATTTTACAATTCCCAAAGCGGGACCTTTTTCTAACATTTCTTTTCTAAATTCATCATAGGAATTAAATCGCAATTTAATCTGTGAAGCAACCTGTAATTGAACTGACTTGCGAGCTCTATAAAAACCAACATAAGAACAAATTAAATCAGTATACACTCTATCGTAATACTTTGTTCCTTTTTCTGTTTTACTTAAAGCATTTTCTAAATCAGTCAATATTTCAACCCAATCATCCACAGTAAAAAAATCTCTATACATATCAAAATGTGATAAGATTTTTGTATCAGTTCTTAAATTAGGTTGTTTTATGGCTTCATTAAATTTTAACATATCTTCCGTAGCCGGTCCGTAAAAAGCATCAAAAAAGATTTTCGTTTCTTTTTCCATATTCATATACGGATCCCATAATAATTTTGCTAAAATATATCTCTTATAATGATTGAGAACAGAATTTTCATTATGATAATCGCCTTCTTCAAAAACGGCTATAACATTATTCTCAACCATATATTGAATATTGGGTTGAAAAACTTGTATATTCGGATGAGGAATTAAGTAATTGATAAAGTCTGAAACATAATCCCAAACATACAAAGTTTTACATATTTTTTTCCAATCTTGCAAATTATTCCAAAAATCTGCATTGTTTGGATGTTTAAAATCGTGGCCACAATCATTTTCTACAGAACAAAGTCTTATTATCACATTATCTCTCGGAACAATGCCACCTTTTGGTGCATGTCTTGTGTATTGATAAGCAAGAGTTTCAATATATTTATCCGGATATTTTTCAGCTACAGCGTCAGCAACTTGATTAATAACCGTTAATAAAGCACCGCTATGACCATATTTTTCTGTTAGTTTAACACAATCGGGACAAGTGCAAAAGTTTTCTGTATCATTTTGACTGCAAGAAAATATTTTATGGTCCGGATGCTCTTCAATTTTCTTTAATACATTTTTAATAAGTTCATTAACCATTTCTTGGTTAGACAAACACAACTGCCCTATGGGATATGCCGGTGTATTCATTCTTTTTCCATCAACTAAAGCAAACCATTCGGGATGATCTTTTCCATAAATTTCAGGTGCTATAAGTTGTCTGAAAGAATGAACAAAACCATTTAAGACAACATGACCACCGTAAGCCTTGGGAATGATATTGTGTTGTCCGTTAAGCTTTAGTTTAAGGTCATAATCCCAATAATTATTATGTAATGTGAAAAAAGATTCTCTGGATATTAATTTAGGCGTATAAGTATAGAAATCAGGATGATTATTTTCTCCTTTAGAATATATAGTTTCACTCTTTGGTATATAATCTTCATCCGGGGTTAAATATCTTACGCCACAGTTTTCCTCAAGAAAGGTATAAACCGCATAAATCGTTCCCGAATTATCACCGGCTAAAACTAAATTATTGTTTCCATAATAAATGAGAATACCGTCAGTTTTAAGACTATCCCAATCAAAAGAAGGATCTATTCCCTTTATAAAAGCTTTTACTGCTTCTGCTTCACCGATATAAATATTATTACCTTCTCCTCTGACAGAAGATAGTGGTAAAGTAACACCTGAAATTTCCTTAATATATTTTATAAATTCATTTGCAGCATAGACATCTTCTTCTGTGGTATCACTTCCTACAACAACAGTTGCGTTAGGTTTTCCATCTTTTACTATTTCAAAAGAAAAGACTTGTAAATTTGGTAAAATAATCAAAAATAAACAAAAAACACTTATAAAATATGATTTAATTATTTTCATACTACCTCCAAATTAGAGAAAAAGCACTCTTAAAAGAGTGCTTTGTTTGTTTTTTTATAATTAAGCTTCCGGGTCCCAGAATGGGTTACCAACTCCCCAACCGACAGAATCATCATTCCAATAACCTATGGTTCCTACTGCATCTTTTGGACTTGATTTGTAGAAATGTGCATGACCATCCGCAAAAGTAACATTTGCACCGCCATTATGACGACAATTTGTATTTGGACCACTGACATTAAAATGCCATACACCAAGTTCGTTCTCAGAATATCTAACACCATCAACCAGATATGGAAAAGTATCTCCTATAAAAACCAACTTAGAAGCATCTTTAATCACTCCTAAACTGAGCGTAGAAGATCTTAATCCAAAGGCACCATTAGAATACTGATAGGCAAAATTAGCATTAATACCATACCCACATAATTTTTTGTCTAAAGAAGGACAACGATATATATTAACATTTTTCACATAAGGATAAATACAATCCTTCCATGTCAAAACTTGCCCCATAACCCCAAAAAAATGGGATATGGTGTAGGGGTAGGCGTAATACGCATCAGTGTAAACAGCGTAAGTTGGAATTGCCGGAGGGAAAGTTTCCTCGTAATCATCAACATATAGTTGAAGAGCAGTTCCAATTTGTTTACAATTTGACAAACAACTTGCTTGTCTGGCCTTTTCTCTTGCCTGAGCAAATACAGGGAATAGAATTGCGGCAAGAATGGCAATGATGGCAATCACTACCAACAATTCTATTAAGGTAAAACCTTTTTTAATTGTGAACATCTTTATGTTCCTCCTTAAAATGTTTTTTAACAAGCAAACAACTACTTGTAAATACAAGTTATCTATTGCAAACTTTTCTTTACAATTATATTATATCACTTTTATCATATTAAAGTCAAGGTCAAAAAACAGTAAAAAACACAAATTGAGTGTTTTTACAAAAAACTTGTAAACACAAGTGCTTTTTTAATTTGATTTTATTATTGTTTTATTATATAATATATATGATAGAGGTATTAAAATGACAAAAAAAGAAGAAATTATTAGTTTTGTTAAAAACTACATTAAAGACCACAATTTAAAAAAAGGAGATAAAATAATAAGTGAACCCCTTCTTGCGGAACAACTAAATACCAGCAGAACCACTGTCCGAATAGCTTTAGCTGATTTGGAAAAAGAAGGCGTCATAGAAAAGCAACACGGAAAAGGCACCTTTATAAAACAAGAAGAAAAAAAGAAAAAGTTTATTTTAATTATTTCAGCCAATATATACGTAGAAGGAAACACCAAATATATATATAGATTCTTTTTCAAAATACTTAATAAATATATCTTAGATAAAGGATATAAACCTATATATTTCATATCAGACAAACTTTTGGACATTACATCCTTAAGTGATACCTTAGATGAAATAGCCGGAGTAGTATCTTTTTTTGGATTGGAAAAAGATTTAGAATATATAGCCTCTCACAACATTCCCATATTAGAAGTATTAAAATCCCAACATCTAATTTATCCTTTTGTTATATTAGACCATAAAACATATTATAAAGAAATAACAAATCAAATTAACAGTATTAATTCAAATAATGTTTTAATTTTTTCAATTAAAAGAGAAAAACAAAGTATAGACAATCTTTACAACGACTTTCCTTTTTGCTTTGAAACTGAATTGTTTGCAGAATATAATATTAAATTAATAGATTACTTCAATAGTGCTGATAACGGAGAATCTCAAATAGTAGAAGCACTTAACAGTATTAAGAGAAAACCTAATATGGTTATATTTTTAGATGATAATTTATTTAGCATAACTTCGGATTATTTTGAAGAATATCCTAATATTTTTAAAAATACAAAAATATTAACACAATCCAATATAAACTGGAATTATAAAGAAAATTATAATATTACAAGAATACAATTTGATATATATGAAGTAGGAAAAGAAGCTATTAACACACTTGATAATATTATTCACAATAAACCATTAATTAAATATAACAAACTAATTAAACCAAATGTTATTACAAATTAATAAATAATGCACAATGCATAAAGCATTATGCATTATTAAAATTGGCTCATAACTTCAAAAGTCTTATAATTTATAACTATTCCGTTTCTTTGAACCAAATAAGAATTTTCATTGGCACCTATTCTGATAAGCTTTATTGTTTCGGTGCTTGTGTCCACCACCATAGCATTGGCAAGATCCTGGCTTCGATGTCCGTCCCGTCTTGTAATGTTAGAATACATCATACACTGTTCTCTGTTGGTGGCATCAATGCTGTAATATAACTGTCCGGGGAAGTCTTTGTTATATGCAAACTGTTCCCAGTGTGTATGTCCCCCCAGCCAGCAGATAAATTTTCCACCTCCGGCTTTAAAAACTTCCACAATTTTATTATACAGACGCATATCATCATAACTTCCGAGAGAGTCATAATGGTCAAAATCCGTAAAATTACACTTAATCTGAACCGCATTTCGAGGGTTATAGTGGTATGCCACAATAACAGCATAATCATTTTCAAGAGCACCGGTTAAAGCATCTTTAAACCAATTATATTGCTCCTCATTTTCCTCGTTTTGCAAAGCACAATCAAGACCTATCAATCTCATTTTCTTTCTCGGATAATCTTTGTAGTAATAGGTATTTCCCTCTTTGTATGTGACATTCCAATTTTTAATATATTTGGCAAAATATTGGTCCCAAATTTCTTTTTTATTAAGTCTGTTAGTCCACCATTCCCAACCTTCCATGGTTCTAAGAAAATCATGGTTTCCTGTCACAAAGAGTATTTTTTCGGCACCCTTAACTTCACCCCAAAAATCAAAACCTTGGTCTGCGGCTCCCGGCACCAAATCTCCCGTGCAAATAGCATCGTCAAAATACTTTCCGTAGACACCTAAAAACTCCACATATCGCTGAAGCTCCACCTTATCTCCGTGAATATCGGAAAAGTGAAACAAAACAAAGGGGTTTGAAGTATCTTTATATTCGTTATCTTTTACATTACGACCTCGGAAAGAGTCAATAAGTCTGTCCTCAAAACCCGGGTTAAGCTCCGCCATAGACTGAGCAAAACATAAAGAAGATATAGATAAAAATAAAAATAATACTAATAATAATTTCACAACTTTCACCTCATTTTATTATTAAATTATTAACAATGGAACACCATTGGTTATTGGCTTAAATTATTAGGCTTTTATCGTAAATTTGCGAAAGCAAATTCAGTTTAAGGAGGGTGAATCTATCAACTTAGGCTTTTAACATATATATTAAATATTATGTAGTTAAAGGGAAGGGGGGCAACGATGAAAAATCACAGATTTTTCATCGTGGGGGGGGAATAAAAAACTAAAATTGACTTAAAATCTCATAAGTTTCATAATTTAGGGTTATTCCGTTTCTTTGAACTAAGTAAGAATTCACATTGGCACCGATTCTTATAATCTTTAAAGTCTTTGTAGTAGTATCTACAATAAGAGCATTGGCAAGGTCTTGGCTTCTTGTTCCGTCTTTCCTTGTCATATTTCCATACATCATAGATTGAAATCTGTTTGTGGCGTCAATACTATAATGAAGTTGTGTGGGGAATGCCTTAGGGTAGGCAAATTGTTCCCAGTGAGTGTGACCGCAAAGCCATAAAACAAACTTTCCCCCCTCTGCCTTAAATTCTTCCACAGCTTTATAGTATTCGGTCATATCACCGGCGTAAGGCTCTGAACCTGCTTGGTGATCCACTTCTGTGAAATTACATTTAATCTGCTCAGAGTTTCCCGGATGGTAATGGAAGGCGGTTATGACATAATAATCCATCTCTCTTGCCCCTTTAAGAACATCTTTATACCAGGCAAGTTGCTCTGCGTCATCCTCCCCTTTAAAAGAACAGTCAAGACCTATAAGTCTAAATCTCTTTTCAGGGTAATCTTTGTAGTAATAGGGGTTCCCTTCAATATAATTAACATTCCAATTTTTAATATATTTGGCAAAGTATTGGTTCCACAACTCTTTTTTGCTGAGACGATCGTTCCAATTCTCTCCCGCCCATTTTCTTATAAAGTCATGATTTCCCAAAACAAAAAGTATTTTTTCTGCGCCCTTAACTTCTCCCCAGTAGTTAAAGCCTTGTTCAGCTGCAAGCTCCACCAAGTCTCCGGTGCATATAGCGTCATCAAAATACTTTCCGTAAGTGCCTAAAAACTCCACATACCTTTCCAATTCAAGTTTATCTCCGTGAATATCGGAAAAATGAAATAATACAAGGGGTTTTATGTTGGTCATATATTCGTTGGCGGTTCTGTTGTGAGGTCTCATGGCAGCAGTGAGCAAATCCTCAAATCCGGGGTTTAATTCCGCCATAGTTTGAGAATATAAAACAGAGCCCAAAATAATAAATAAAAATATAGCAAAAATTGTTTTTTTCATAATAAAACCTTTAAAATTGCCCCCTATTAAGGGGGCTTATTTTATATGTAAATCAAACTTTATTTACACACCAAGTTTTTCTCTTCTGATCTTTTCAAGAGGAGTGAAGTTGCATGCGGGAGTGTAGCCGGGGAGTGGCATAATCTTCTCGTGAATTGCATCTATTATCCAACTTGCTTGTGGGAAGAAATCAGAGTCTAATTCGTAGCAAGGGGTGATCCAGTTGCGGGCGCCCACAACAGCAACGGGAGCGTCAAGGTAATCAAAGGCAAGTTCCGTAACGGTCTGTGCAATTGTGTTAATGTAAGAACCTCTTTCACAGGCGTCACTGGCAACAACCAATTTTCCTGTCTTCTTTACGGATTCGAGAACTACGTCATAGTCAAAAGGAACAAGGCTTCTTGCGTCAATAATTTCTGCAGAGATACCATATTCTGCTTTTAACTTCTTGGCAGCTTCAACAGCTTTGTAAAGTGTGGCACCTATGGTTAAGATGGTCACATCATCACCTTTAACCTTTACATCGGGAACTCCGATAGGAACTTCGTAGGATTCTACGGGAACACCGCCTTCGTGGAATTCTTCACCCTTATCGTAAATTCTTTGAGATTCAAAGCAGATAACAGGGTCTGTTCCGTTTAATGCGCTGGTCATAAGACCTTTTGCGTCGTAAGGAGTTGCAGGGAATATAACCTTAATTCCGGGAACGTGGGAGATTAAGGAAGACCAGTCTTGTGAGTGCTGTGCACCATACTTAGAACCAACGGAAACTCTGATAACAACAGGCATCTTAATAACACCGGCGGACATAGCTTGCCATTTTGGAATTTGGTTAAATACTTCGTCACCGGCTCTTCCTAAGAAGTCACAATACATAAGTTCTGCAATAACTCTACCACCTGCCATACCGTAACCACAAGCGGAACCAACAATAGCGGCTTCAGAAATAGGTGAGTTGAAAAGTCTGTGGTAAGGGATAACCTCGGTTAAACCTTGGTAAACAGCGTAAGCACCACCCCAATCTCTTATATCTTCACCATAGGTGATAAGAGTAGGATCTTCGTAGAACTTATCAATAATAGCTTCAAATAAACCGTCACGGAGTTGGTATGCTTTAACTTTACTGATAGGCTTACCTTCAGCATCAAGTCCCCATCTCTCTTTCTTGGCAATCTTTTGAACTCTCGGTGAAGATTCCTTAGGACCTAAAACCTTAACTTCGTCATCACTCATCTTAGCGATTTTTTCGTTGGAGAACATTAAGTCTTCAATTACGAGAGGATTGTTCTTAACATCCATTCTTGGAGAGATTTCAAGGTCGGAACCTAATCTACACATATTGGTAATGAATTCTTTAACGTTAGCTCTAATCTCTTCAAAATCGCTCTTCTTGGCAACTTTAGCTTTGATAAGCTTATCTGAATATGTATCTAATACATCGTATTTTTCCCATTCTTGGATTTCTTCTTTTGTTCTGTAAGAAGAAGAGTCGGAAGGAGAGTGACCGGCATATCTGTAAGTCACAACATCCAAAAGAACGGGGCCGCCTTCTTTTTCAATTATAGCTTTCTTTCTTCTGTAAGCGTCAATAACGGCAAGTGGGTCATAACCGTTTACTCTTTCTGCATACATTTGGTTAGGTGTCACAGCACCGAGTCTTGCAAGGAAGTCATATCCCATGGTTTCACCACGGGTTTGTCCACCCATACCATATTGGTTGTTGAAAATGTTAAATACAAGAGGAAGACCCTTGTTGTAACCTTTTTCCCATAATTGAGTAATTTGGTCCATAGTGGACATCATAATAGCTTCCCAAACAGGACCACAACCAAGGGAACCATCACCGATATTACATACAACAATACCGTCTTTGGCGTTACATCTCTTGTAAAGAGCTGCACCAAGAGCTATAGGAGCGGAACCACCAACGATAGCGTTGTTGGGGTAAATACCGAAAGGTGTAAAGAATGCGTGCATAGATCCACCAAGTCCTCTGTGGAAACCGGTCTCTCTTGCAAAGATTTCAGCAACTGTTCCGTAAACCAGGAAGTGAAGTGCAAGGTCTTTAACGTTCTTAATCTTCTTTCCCAAACCTTTCTCTAAGGCTTTAAGGATTTTACCGTCGCTGAAGGATTCCATCATACTCATAAGTTCTTTGTCGGAAAGTTTGTGAATAGAGGACATACCTTTAGCTAAGATTTCACCGTGGCTACGGTGAGAACCGAAGGTGTAGTCATTAATGTTTAACAAGTATGCTTCACCAACAGCAGAAGCTTCTTGACCTGTTGAAAGGTGTGCAGGACCCGGGTTGGAATATTCAACACCGTTGTATTGGTTCTGTGTCTTGATTTCGTAAAGCATGGTTTCGAATTCACGGATAACAGCCATATCATGGAAAATTCTTATAAGGTCCTTATCTGTGAAATTCTTTGCTTTCTTTTCTTCGGCAACGGTTTTGTTATAGACATTTACATCAATGTCTTTAAAAGTGATTTTACCTTTCTTAAGTAAAAACTTAGGGTCGGCATATTGACTCTTAGGCATATTTTATCTCCCAATAATTAATTACTTTTTATGTTTAGATTAAAAATCTATATTGTCCAAATAACTTCTCTTAAAATCTCTGAAACGGTTGGGTGAGGGAATACATATTCCTTAATCCTGTCCACTCTCATTTCGTTCTCAATAATGGGAACCATAGAGATTATAAATTCTGAAGCGTAAGCAGAAATAACATGACAACCTATTATAGTATTCTTTTTCTTATCTACAATAAGTTTACATATACAGGTTTGATCTCCGCCTTCTGCAACAAAACGACCGGCGTATATAAGAGGAAGTTTAGCAACTTTAAAATCAATACCTTTGGCTTTTGCGGACTCTTCCGTTTCACCTATGGCACCTATTTCAGGGTTTGTGTAAATAACACTTGGTATAGAATTGTAGCGAACCACATCGTTTTTACCTAAAATAGTGTTTACGGCAACTTCAGCCTCTCTGTATGCTGTGTGAGCAAGCATAATCTTTGCGTTTGTGTCACCTATGGCAAAACAGTTGGGAATGTTGGTTCTGCACTTTTCGTCAGTCTTTATTGCTCTTCTGTCCATTTCAATGTTAAGAGTTTCAAGACCTATATTGGCAGTATTCGGAGTTCTTCCGACACTCATAAGAACTTTTTCAGCCTTAACTTTAAAGCTCTTACCGTCAGCTTCATAGTTTACACCGTCAAGGTCAACCTGTGTCACCTTGCAACCCAGTTTAAAATCAATACCCTTCTTGGTATATATATCTTGTAAGATTTTGCTTATTTCTCTGTCGGTAGGACCTGCTATGTGATCAAGCATTTCCACAACAGTCACATGAGAGCCGATGGAGTTAAAGTAGGCAGCCATTTCAAGACCTATAACACCACCACCTATAACAACCAATTCTTTCGGAACATCTTCCATGTCAAGAATTTCTCTGTTTGTCACCACAACACCCTTTGCAAAAGCTTCTTTTACTCCGGGTATGGGAGGCATGGCACATTCTGAACCTGTGGCAATAATGAGGTATTTGGATGTGTATTCTTTTCCGTCGGCTTCAATAAGAAATTCATTATCTTTTTTACCCTTAATAACACCGGTAGCCTTAATAACATCCACCTTGTTGGCTTTCATGGTGGCACCGACACCGGAAACAAGGGTTTTAACTATTTTATTCTTTCTGGCAACAACAGATTTATGATCAAATTTTATGTTATCGCAAGAAAAACCGTAATCTTTGCTGTGAAGAGCATATTCATAAGCCTTTGCACAATAGAGAAAAGACTTTGTGGGGATACAACCTTCGTTAAGACAAGTTCCACCTAAAGCTTTTTTCTCAATTACAGCACATTTAAGACCTGCGTGACCGGCTCTTTCAGCGGCAAGATAACCACCGGGACCACCACCTAATACTATTAAATCGTAACCCATATTATATATCTCCTGTAATTTATAGATATTACGACATTTTTAATGCATAATGCACAATGCATAATGCAAAATTAAATGCACAATGCAAAATATTAGATGCACTAATATTTATAGCGGGCATTTTAAAAACTAAATGCAAAATTAAAAATAAAATAATGTAAAATTTATTTTTTCAAAATACTTGTCAATATCTTTTCTAACTCTAAACAATCCTTATCTATATCAGTATACATTTTTTCATCTATAAATTGAGCTTTAACTAACAAATATAACCAATATCTCGTTTCCGAAACTTCCCCTAAAGAAATATTTAACTTATGTAAAAATTCTTTATGACTAAAGCCCCTCTGCGCTTCAACTACATTTGCACCAATTGAAGTTCCTGACTTTAATATTTGTTTAGAAAGAACAAATTCATTTTTTTCTGTTAAATATTTATAAAGGTTTACTATTTTCAAGCCAAAATTAATGCTTTTTTCTAATATAGGATTATTTATTTCCATATCATTCTAAGAAATAAGTATCAAAAGTTTTGTTAACGGAAGATAACCCCCTAAAAGGGGTGGCTCTGAAAGAGCCGGGGGTTATATTATTCATTTTGCATTAAATTTTGCATTTTGCATTTTGCATTTTTCATTATTATAATGCTAACAAAACTTCAATATTTTCTAAGTTGAATACCAAATCTTTAAGGAATCTGGCTGCGGGAGCACCGTCAAGAGCTCTGTGATCAAAGGTTAAGGACAATCCCATTGCAGGGTAAGGTTTAACCTCTCCGTCCACTATTTTTATCTTTTGCTGAATAGTGTTTACACCCAAAATACAGGTTTGAGGGGGATTAATTACAGGGGTAAAAGATTCAACACCAAAAGTTCCAAGGTTGGAAACAGTAAAGGAAGCACCCTTTAACTCATCCGGAGAAATTTTACCTTCTTTACACTTGTCAGCTCCTTCCTTTGCCTTTTCACTTATTTGAGAAAGTGTCATAGTATCGGCATGGAAAATGGTGGGAACAAGTAAACCTCTTGGGGTATCAACAGCAAGACCCACATTAGCCACATTAAAGAATCTCATGGTCTTTCCGTCAATAAGGTTGGCATTTACATAGGGGTGTTTCATCAATGTTCTTGAAACAGCATAAAGAATAATATCTGTCACGGTAATATTGCCTACACCCATGGCAGTTGCGGCTTTGATTTTCTTTCGGAGATCCATAACAGCTGTGGCATCAAAGGAAGAGTTGAGAGTTAATTGAGCCATTTCTGTTAAGGAAGCTGTCATAGCCTTGGAAATAGTCTTTCTTATATTTGATAAAGGCTCATCCTTAAAGTCTGCACCGGTTGCGGTGGGAACTTTAGCCTCAACAGGAATAGTTTTAAGGTCGGGGGTAGCGGAGGCTTGAGCCTTTGCACTGATTTCACTGTAATTATCTGCAAGAGTATTAATATCTTTTTCTATAATTCTGCCGTAAGGGCCTGTTGCACCGGCAAGAGTCGGATCAATACCCATCTTTTCTGCCAAATGTTTGGCTCTTGGGGATATTTTAAGTCTGTCGCCAACTGTTTGAGGAGCGGAAGAGGCAACAGCTTGAACGGGAGCGGCGGCAGGGGCCACCGTTGGGGCAGGAGCTGCTGCGGGAGCAGAGGCACCCTTAGGATCAAAGTCACTGACGTCAATACCGGCTTTTCCTATACAACAAACAACTGTTAAACAGGGAACATCATCTCCTTCTTCAAAGAATATTCCTTGCATAACTCCTTCATATTTGGATTCTTCGTCAAAGGAAGATTTATCTGTTTCGTATGAGAAAATAACATCTCCAACCTTAACGGGATCCCCAACTTTCTTTGCCCAAGAAGTAATAACACAACTTTCAACTGATTGACCTTGTCTGGGCATAAGAACAGGGTTAACACCTTCCTTGGCACTTGCCTTTTTGGCTGCAACGCTCATAGTGGGAGCCGGTGCAGGTGCGGCGGCAGGAGCAGGGGCGGCGGCGGGAGCGGGAGCAGAAGCACCTTTAGGATCAAAGGCTGATACGTCCTCGCCCGGATTTCCTATAACACATACATTGGTAAGACAGGGAATGTCATCCCCTTCTTCAAAAAATGTGGCGATTAAGGTTCCTTCAACCTTTGCTTCTTCATCAAAAGAAGATTTGTCTGTTTCGTAAGAGAAGAGAACGTCTCCGACTTTAACAGCATCGCCAACTTTCTTGTTCCAAGATGTAATCACACAGCTTTCAACTGATTGACCTTGTCTTGGCATTATAACAACAGTTGCCATATATATAATCTCCTAAAGTTTTAGATTACTATGTTTTTTTAATGCACAATGCACAATATAGATTGTGCTAAATTAAAAGATTTGCTTTTAAGCAAAAAATAATTAATTACTTTTTTATTATTGATGTTAAAATTTTTATAATCTCTCTACATTTTTCATCAATATTAATATACATTTCTTTATCTATAAATTCTGCTTTATATAATAAAAACAGCCAATATCTTGTTTCTGAAGCTTCACCTAACGAAATATTTAACTTATGAGTAAATTCCTTTTTTGTAAATCCTCTTTGAGCTTCAACTACATTTGCACCTATTGACGTCCTGACCTTAGTAGTTGTTTTGAAAGCACAAATTCATTTCGAACTTATTAAAAATTTATAAATTTTTACTATTTCTAAAGAAAATTCTATACTTTTATCAACAATTAAATTTCCGGTTTCCATAATCTCTTTTGTTTACAGACAATATTGTGCATTATTCTAAAAACGAAATTTATGAAATAAATTTCTTAAAATTTATTGTGCATTGTGCATTGTGCATTAAATGTTAAATTAGTGTTGCTCGCAAACTAATTTAACATTACTTGGCCGCCGGTGACGGGGATAGCTTGTCCCGTTTCATATTCCTGTTCCACGCAATACATAATGGCTTTTGCCACATCCTTTGGGAAGCAACCTCTGTTCATAGGCACCAAACTCATATAGTGTTTACGAACATCTTCCACAGACTTGGCACCGGGAACTTTTCCGGCTTCAAAATATTGTTTAAAGAGTCCCTTTTCCGGATCGGACCATAGCGGACCGTCCAAATAATTTCCGGGACAGATTGAATTTACTTTTATCTTGAAAGGACATAATTCTTTGGCAAAACTTTGGGTTAAACCAATTCCACCAAATTTACTTCCGGCATAAGCAAAGTTCTTATTAGAACCTTCCAAACCGGACTTGGAAGAAATTTGAACTATATCTGCATAATAATTATTGTTGCAAGCAAATTGCATTTTCATAACCATTGACACATACTTTGTGCAGAGGAAATAAGCTTTGTAGTTTACATTTGTCACCATGGTAAAAGTTTTTTCGTCCATTTCTTCAAGGGAGCCGGCACGAGCTATACCGGCATTGTTTACGAGAATATCCACACCACCAAAGGCGGCAACGGTAGCCTTTACCATGTTTTGAACAGATTCTTCGTTGGAAACATCAGCCTTTACGGCAAAAACTCTGCCCTTTCCAAATTGTTCTTCCAATTCACCGGCAACCTTTATGGCGAGAGCGTCATTAAAATCGGCAATACAAACCAAGGCACCTTCGGCAATAATCTCATCAACTATCCCCTTTCCGAAGCCCTGGGCTCCACCGGTAACAATAGCGATTTTATTGTTTAATCTCTTACCCGCATATTTATCATCACGAACTATTTCAAAATAATTTCCGTTTATTTCAATAACTTTTTCGTCACCCTCTAATTTGCAAGCGCAATCCATCTTCTTTGCACCTTCGCAAGGGGGAACACTTTTAACATAACAAGAAATGCCTTTACTTAACATAGCCATTCTTATGGCAATTATGTTTTGACATACTTCACAAACTTCCATTACAAACTCCAAAAAATTTTAAGCCCCCCTTGTGAAGCTTTTTTAAGTTTCATAGGGGGGATTTAATATTTAGTTTTTCAATTTTGCGGCAAGGAGAGCTTTCTCTGCGTCACCGTTCCATAAGCCCTTGTTGGCTTTACAAAGTTTATCCAATTCAGCGAAAAGTGGGTCACTCTTACCAAGCTCTTCAAAGTCTGCTATGGCGGTTAAGGGCATTTCAATTCCTGTATAAATGAGTTTCTTTCCGCCTTTGATGTTAGGAAGATTTAAAGTTGTGGGGATAACGGCATCCATTCCACCTACATGGGTAATCATGGCAGCCGGGTTAAGTTTACCCTCTTCCATCATCTTTAAGGACTCTCTCATATCATCTGTGTTTCCACCGGAATTTCCGCAAATGTGGGTGTATCCGTAGTGAACATTGTAGAAGTTGAACATAGCTGAGAATTTGGGGTTGGTAGGTCCGGCGAAGAAGTTCATACAACCGTCAAAAGCAAGGATTGCATCACCCTGTTCTACAACGGGAGCTACGGGAGCGTATACAAATACATCATTGTATCCCTTGTTGTCTGTTAAAGCCATAAGTGTGGCAACAGGGTCCTCAACATTTCCTGTGTTTACATAGTGAAGTTCAACACCATTAGCCTTGGCGTCTTCAACAGTGAAAATTTCTGCAGCTCTGTTAAGACGAGAGTCGTCAATATCCGTAACTACAACCAAACGAGGCTTGCGAGGGTTGTGAATAGCATAATCAATAGCACCCATACCCATAGGGCCGGCACCGGCGAGAATAGCAAAATTACCACCTTCTTTGATACCCATTTCGTGAGTGTAAACACCAACTTTTTGGTGATATGTACAGTGGAAAGCACCTACAATACAACTCATAGGCTCAGCAAGAGAACCATAGAAAAATGCGTCGCCGTCATAATCCAAAAGACAACCTGTCTCCATAAACTCGTTAGGTATAATAATATATGTGGCGTCACCACCTGTATATTTGTAAGAATATCCGGGAGCGTCAAGGGAGCCCTTGTAAGCTATGGCAGGCTGAATGGAAAACTTATTTCCCGCCTTGTATTTGTGTTGCCACTTTTTACCTACTTCAATAATTTCACCACAAAACTCGTGACCTATAATGGTTGGGTTGGTGGCACAATCGTTGGGAACTCTCTTGTGGTCGGGACCTTGTATGGCAGCTTTATAACTGGACATACATATAGAATCTGACACAACCTTAGCTAAGATTTGATCCTCACCTAATGGGGGAAGCTCAAACTCTTCCAATCTAAGGTCGTTTTTTCCGTAAATACGAACAGCTTTTGTCTTCATATCTTTATCCTCACATAAATGTTTTGGCTTAAAAGTCAAAAGAGTATAATACTAATTGATATATTTTTAACAATACACCATAAATATTATACTCTTTTTGCAAAAATTTTTCAAGTTTAAAACCATAAAATCAATATAATATTTGATTTATAGATAAAAATCTTCCACCAAAACCATTTTTTCCATATTTTTTATAAATTTATTAATAACACCACCTTTAATTGTCGCAAAAATACAATAAATAAACACACAATATATTTATAACAAAAAAATATTTCAAAAAAAAGAGCCAGAAAATCCCAAATAAAATAAAAAGCTTTTTGGGCATAAATACTATTCCCATAAATTACAGAAAAATATTACCCAAAAAGCTGTTTATCTTTAAACTCTAAACATAGAACTTAGTGCAAAATAATAATAGTATTAAATCTGTTTTATAAAATCAAATTCTTGTTGTATAATATCTTTTATTTCATTAAAATGATTTTTATCTCTAATTTTTATATGATAATCCCCTATACCATGATGTCCTTTTCCACTTACATCCTCAATTAATTCATTCTTTAAATTCGATTTATTATTATACCATATATTTAATTGATTTTTAGTAGTTTCCATAGTAAATAAAATTTTATTCTCATATTTAAAACCAACATATATTTTTGTAAAATATATATTTATATCAGAATGCATTCCTAAGATAAAATCTTTTAATTCATAATAAAAATCCCTAATTTTTTCATTTGGATTACTCAATTTAATAATATCATCTTCTGTATATTGCTCTTCAATATCAGTCTGTTTTTTTTCAACCTTAACATTCAATTTTTGATTTATCTTATTATTTCCAACCGGTTCAAACAAAATATTATGATTGTCAAATTTAATTATCTTATAAAATTCAATATTAAATACATTATTTTCTATTGCTCCCTGTTGATATTTATTAAAATCAGGAGCAATAAAAATAATCTTAGTGCTACTCCAATCATAATAATCAATATTATTATTACAATTAAATTGATTGTTATAGAACAATACTATATCAGCTTTATGGTTTAATAACTTATTTTTATAAGTACATCCTTGATCTACTACACTTACATTATCTGAAACATTTTTATATTCAATTATAACAAAAGACTTTAATTCTTCATCAAGGGCAATAGTATCAAATCTACAATCTTCAATTTTAAATTCACTACATATAAACTTTAAATTCAAAAGAACATCTAAGTTTTTTTCACATAACTTTTGAAGATCTTTTTCTGAATCAAAGCTATTTTCTTTTATTTTAACTAATTTTCTATTTTTTTTTATATTTAATAACACAGCATCTACCTCTAATGCAAAACATCAAAATTAATTGTATTAATTATACATTAATCCTTAAAAATATCATAAACATTTTTAATAAGACTGATATATTCATCGAGGTCGTAGGTAGGTTGACCGTAGAGATAGTGGTTTCTGCCTTCCGCATCCCCTGTCCACTCTATTAAGTAGATGGTTTTCTTACTCATGGTATAAGGCACAAGACAGAAATTCGTCACGCTATCCGCCAAAGCGGTATCTTCTCCTTGACAAATCAATTCTCCCGTCTTCAAATCTGTCACTTTATAAGATATTTTTTTGTCCTCAAAAGTATCGTTTACCGCCACAAGTTCAATATTCCAAGCATAAGGTTCTTTAAACATACAAATAAGATCTTGCTGACTTGCTTTTATGTATTCATAGGCAGGTTTTTTGCTGTAATAATAGTCCACAACGGCATCGGAGAACTGAGGCCATCCGTCTATTAAGTTCCACCAAATAAGTCCCGTCTTCTTCCACTTATCGCTTCTAAACATTTCAATAAAGAATTTTTTGGCTTCTCCCTGAGATATTTGACTTGCTTTAATAAAAGTATCCAAATCTTCCGGCACGGTGCCAAACAATTCTCTTACCTGTTTAACCATAAGTTCGTTTCTGAAAGTGAATTCTTTAGTCAAATCGGGACTTGAGGAATGGAGTTTCCACTCGTCATTATCCATAGGCCAGAGACACTCTTTGGATATAAACTTCTCAATAGACTCTCTGTTTGGCATTCCGTGATACCCAATCTCTGAGGCAAAATGATATATTTGGTCAAAGTAATACTTACCTTTAAAGTAATCACGAGGGCCCCATGGGTGTCCTTCGGGAGCCATATCCCCGTATTTGAAAGGATTAAGTTTACAATAGGGAGAGGAAGCCAAATAGGGACGAGTAAAATCTTCCTGTGCCAAAATCTGAGGAATAAGTTCTCTTGTGACCACATTATCTTCCGGGTTTAGGTTATAGTCTATATAGGAAGCCATATAATCACACTCATTATCCCCGTTCCAAAGTATAATGGAAGGGTGTTGTCTGAGTCTTCGAACCACCTTCACTATTTCTGTATATATATTTTCTTGAAACTCTTTTGTCATAGGATAATTACAACAAGCCATACCGAAATCATGCCATATCATAATACCTTTCCTATCACAAATATCAAAGAGAATATCATCTTCGTAAACATTTCCGCCCCAGAGACGAATAATATTACAGTTAAGGTCTTCAATCATGTCAAGAGCTTTTGGAATTCTCTCTTTATCTCGGGAGTGATAAGCATCCATAGGCACCCAGTTAGAGCCTTTACAGAACACCTTCTTTCCGTTTATCTTAAAAACAAACTCACCGTTGCTCTCTTTATCCGTTCGATCTGTTCTGTCAAGTTCCACGGTCCTTATACCGAAATGAAATTCCGTTTCGTCAATAACCTTATCATTTTTATAGAGTTTTCCCACGGCTTCGTAAATATTAGGGTCACCGGACCCTTTTGGCCACCAGAGTTTTGGATTATCTGCGGTTATGTGGAAGAGATATTTTCCGAAACGAATCTGCTCTTTGTGGTAAATTCTGCTGTCCCCACACTTTGCGTCAAGCTCAAAATAATACTTATCTTCCCCATAGGGCCAATCTATAACAGCGTTCAGGTGTATTTTCAAGTTAACTTTATGATATTCAAAGGAATTGGTAGAAACAAAGACATAGTTAATCCTTTCCTTGGGCCTCTCTCTCAAATAAACATCACGCCAAATACCGCAAGAAAGGGTTCTTGGCATAATATCCCAACCGAAAGCAGACCCGGGCTTTCTTATGAAGAGACTCTCCCCTGTTGTAGGTTGAGAATATGTGTTTAAGGGATAATCATATTTTAAAGCTTCATAATATGTGGGAGAGAATTTAACAAATATTTCGTTTTCCCCTTCTCTCAATTTTTTTGACACATCAAAAGTATGTTCCACAAAACAATTATCCGTATGAGCCAAAAATTCTCCGTTAAGATAAATATCACAAATTGTGTCAAGACCTTCAAACACAAGCTCTTGATTTTCTGTCTGTTCTACATTAAATTTTCTGTAATAATATTTGTAATATATCTCCCATTTTTGGTTATCTCTTGTAGCCATACCTTTAAACAAATCCCCAATTATACCCTCTCTTTGAAGATCTAACTCAAAATTACCGGGAACCGTTGCATCTATGGTCTGCAAATCGTAGGGTTTTTCAAAAAACAATTCAGCCCACTTTTCCAGTGTGCTTAAAGCTTTAAGCTCCACACTCGTAGATACAGGCAAATTTTCTTTTGTGTAAGATAAACTCCAATCTCCGTTAAGATTTAAAGTTCTTTTATTTTTTAAATAGTCCATTGTTAATCCTTTTTTTTATGATAAATTAAAAAATATATTTTGCTTCGCAAAATAATGGTCGATTTAGCTATGCAAAACTGAGTTTTGCTCCGCTAAATTTTGGTTTGCATTTTTATATAGATTTTGCTACGCAAAATCATTCTTCTTATAATCGCAAAACATCCGTTTTGCGACACCCACAACCCCAGTTAAATTGACAGTTCGCTTTCCATTCCCTAAAAGTTTCGCTATTCGCTCAACTTTTTGGGAACCCTTGGAATTCGCGAACACCAATTTGCCAGCAGGGTGGGTGGGTCTATAAAGGGTTCCCGAAAAGTCGCAAGACTTTTTGGGAATAATGCCCTAAAGGGAGTGGGGCGGAGCGTGCTTTTGATCCCACCCCCAGGCCCCCTCCCTTGTGATTTTTTTTGCTTCGTTAAACTACGCAAAAAAACAAGGCGAGGGGTGTCCGGTGCGTCTACTTTACCATTTCTCGTGACTAAAGAGTTTATCAACCATAGCCAACTCTAAATTTTAGAGCTCACCC
>JAFSVJ010000020.1 GCA_017445025.1 Abditibacteriota bacterium
GTAGTAATTGCTATTATTGCTATTCTTGCTGCAATTCTATTCCCCGTATTCGCACAAGCAAGAGAAAAAGCCAGACAGAGCAACTGTTTATCCAACTTAAAACAGCTTGGAACAGCTACCCAGCTCTACATTGACGACTATGACGAAACCTTCCCACCCAACTTCGTTGACGACAGTTTAGTTGATTTGTCAAACCAATCATACCCATGGTATCAAACAGCTATAAAGAACAACGCTTTCGGTGTTGGTTTCAACTCAGAATCCTACTCAGCCGTCGGTGACAAATGGAATAAGTGGACGTGGAGAGACTCCATATTTCCATACGTAAAGAATGTTTCTATGTATTACTGTCCTTCTTACAAGCAAACACCGGGATACGGTATTAACTGGTATCTCTGTTCCGTAGACCATGCCGATAACGCAGGTGTCCAAAAGATAAGAACACTTTCAGAGCTAAACAACCCTTCTCAGTTAATTCTTTACACCAACACTCAAAAAGATGCTAACTACTGTAGAACCGAAACTTGTGGTGTTATTATTTGGTTAGACATATCCGGTTGTGGAGTTACTCACAACGGCGGTGACAACATAACATACTGTGACGGTCACGCCAAGTGGTGCAAGAGAGGAGTTGCTCCCCTCGGAACAGAATGTAACAACTGGAACACAACCTCAGGTTTCTGGGTTCCCGCATTTAATTAAAATTTATTTAGAAAGTCTCCGAAAGGAGGCTTTTTTTTTGCAAATTTTAATCAAATTCTGTATAATATAATTAGATAAGAAAAGGAGATTACAATGACAAAACTTTTATTTACTCTACTTGTTTTAATCCTTACAATAGGATTATTTGCAGAAAACTATGACACCACAAGACAAAGGCTTGACCCGAATGAATTTTCCATTATGCCCTGGGGTGGCAACTGGTCCACAGAAACAAATATGGACACATATTTCCAAAATATGTATGACTGTGGATTTAACCTAACCAACTTTATAAACGCCAAAGATGTAAAATATGCCAAAAAGCATAACTTAAAAGCTGTGATTGATGGTGGTTTGGTTGATTGGAATATTGCAGACAACAAAGCTCGTGCGGAAGATTATACACAAAAAATAATCAAAGCTGTAGGCAAAAACAACTTAAATAATATTTATTTTGTTTATGTTCGAGACGAACCCACTGCTGATGAAGAAACCAAAGCATGGCTTGTGGCATGCTCAGAAGCTATTAAAAATAATATTAAATGTAAACCCTACATTAACCTTTTCCCTAACTATGCCAACGAAAAACAGTTAGGCATGAAAAGCTATGATGACTATCTTGACTATTACACACAAGCTTGTAAAATAGATTACATTTCCTACGACCACTACGCCTTTTCCTTAGGTGCAGCTCCTAATGTTCCCGGTATGACCTACAACGAAGGAGGGGCAGGCTTTAATGAAAACAGTTTTTACGGTAACCTTGAGTCCGTAAAGGCAGCTGCCGACAGAAACAGAGTAGGATTTATTAACATTATCCAATCAGTAGGTGCTCTCCACTGGCCGGACCCGGATGATTATATAATCCACGTTCAAGGTTGGTCCACCTTAGCCTACGGAGCAAAAGGTATTTCCTATTTCACCTATAATACTCCTAACATGGGAAACTGGAGAAACGCTCCCTATGATGAATATGGTATGAAATCCCCCACTTACAGATATGTGGCACACATGAATTTTGCCATTCACAACATTGGTGCCATATACAAAAACCTTAAAAACATAAATGTATATCATGTAGGTAATGTGCCTAAGGGTTGCAAAGACCAGTCAAGTGCCATTAACGTTAAAAAACTGGATTTACACGCCATAAAAGGAACCCCTAATGTAGTTGTAGGTGAATTTGTAGACAAAGAGGGAAACCCCTACGCAATGATTGTAAACAAAGACCCCAAATACTCCATTGCAATATCAATAGAATTTAATAAAGGTGATAAAATATACAAAGTTGAAGACAGAAGCATAGGAGCTCAAGTAAAAGGTTTTGGTGGGGAAGATACCTACATAATGCCCGGTCACGGAGTTTTACTTTTCGCAAAATAAATATATGTGGTGTTTCGGCACCACTTTTTTATTATAGGACATTAATATGAAAAAAACATTTCTATCCTTTTTAATACTTATATTAACAATATGTGCCTTTGGAGAGTGCTATGACGAACCTCGTCAAAGACTTGATCCCGATGACTTTATTATTTTCCCTTGGGGAGATAAATTCTCTACAGAACCTAATATGAATAAATATCTCCAAGGCCTCTATGACTGCGGTTTCAATTTAACAAATCACATAGATGCAAAATATGTTAGATATGCCCATAAATATCATCTAAAAGCTATCTTAGACGGGGGGTTGATTAATTGGGACATAAAAGATTACAAAGAAAGAGCTCTTGATTATACTCAAAAAATAATAAAAGAAGTGGGAAAGGACTACTTAAAAGATTTATATTTTGTTTATGTTCAAGACGAGCCTACCATGAATGAAAACACAAAAGAAAGACTTGTTGCTTTTTCTGATGCCATAAAAGAAAACATTAAATGCAGACCCCAAATAAACCTTTTCCCCACTTATGCAACAGAAGAACAATTAGGCACAAATAATTATGACGAATATCTTGACTATTTTACAAAAGCTTGTAAGTTAGATTATATATCATATGATAACTATTCCATTTCTTTCAACGTTAAACCAAATGTCCCCGGCATTACCTATACAGAAACCGGAGCCGGTTTTGATGAAAATGAGTTTTACGGAAATTTGGAAGCCGTTAGGAATGCCTCCATAAGAAACAGAGTCAAGTTTATTAATATTATTCAGTCAATAGGCGCCCTTCACTTGCCACCTCCCGATGATTATATTATTCATGTTCAAGGCTGGTCCACCTTAGCCTACGGAGGACGCGGACTATCCTACTTCACATATACCACAGGGCCGGGACTTGGAAACAACAGTGAAGGACCTTTTGACGAATACGGTATGAAATCACCTACTTACAGATATGTGGCACACATGAATTTTGCCATTCACAACATTGGTGCCATATACAAAAACCTTAAAAACATAAATGTATATCATATAGGTAATGTGCCTAAGGGTTGCAAAAATGAGTCAAGTGCCATTAACGTTAAAAAACTGCAATTACACTCCATAAAAGGAACCCCTAATGTTGTTGTAGGTGAATTTTTGGACAGGGACAAAAAACAGTATGCCATAATTGTAAACAAAGATCCCAAATATTCCGTTGCAATATCAATAGAATTTAATAAAGGTGATAAAATCTACAAGGTTGAAGACAGAAGTATAGGAGCTCAAGTAAAACCTTTCGGTGGGGAAGATACCTATATAATGCCCGGTCACGGAGTATTACTCTACGCTGAATAAAATAGGAGCCGACAGGCTCCTTTTTTTTAAAATCACTAAATGTGATATTTCACACCATCACTTATACCACAATATACTCTTTCCTTGTTACTTATTCGTTTGTTTTATTTTTCTTTGCAAGCTGATTCCAGTTGCAGATACCGATTACAGCTTCAATAAGATATATGGCTTTCTTGGTTATGTATACAGGATCCCCCTTAATGACATACTGTGAAACTGCTATAACATCGGTTATTATCCACCAAAAATACTGTTCCTTATATCTTAACGCTTCCAAAAAAACAGCAATAATACCTATTGCAAATATAAATGCATCAAGCCATTGCATGAATATCATACTCCAACCAAACTTGGTTGCAAATTTCATCCATGTGTCTCCCGCAAGGGCGGAAAGTGTAAAATGTGTGAGTATGGCTATACCTATTATAATTAAGGTGACAATAATATTCTGCCACCAAGTTAATTTTTTGGATTTAGCAAGAAGTTTATCATCATTATCTTTGTGTTTATACCAATTTATCCAAGATATTATATTCATAGGAAAATAAACAATTGCTTCAAGCCAAAAAGTTGCCCAAATGCCAAAATATGCAAGATATATCATAAATACTGTAGTATTAACCACGGCAAAGGGAAAATTCATACGATTTGCTTTTGCACAAAAAAATACACACACTATTCCACATAAACCGGATGCGAAATTGATGATTCCAAGCCACCCCGGTGTTCCTTCTTGAGGCTTAATTGCGTAAAAAACAGAAATTCCAAACATTATCACACACATAAAGATTTCATACCATTTAAGACTTTTGAAAGCTTTACCTATGTTAATCATTAACAACACAATAGGGTTATTGTGTATAGCTGTCATACCATCCACTGTTCTTTATCCTTCATTATTTTCATTGCTCTGATCATTGTTCCGGTAATTGGATATGTTTTTCTTTCAGCATCCACAATAACATGGGTTGCTTCCGGATATGCTCTTTTAAAGTATTCTCCATATGAGGGTTCTGATGAAAACACATAATCCATATGGGGAACATATTGTCTTACCAATGGTGTTTCAGCATCCCAATCTTCTGTTCCGTCAGGCAGTTTTAACTTTAACACATCAATTACGTGGTATTCCACATTAGGATATAGAGAACAAACTCTTTCTAATTGCTTAATTCGTGATTTAACCATCAGGAATTTGTCTGAATGCGTTTCTAATACTTTTAATTCTTCATCACCATTTATGAACATAATGACAATAACAAGATCACATTTTTGTGCGGCAACATCAATGCAATAAAGATGCCCTTTATGCATCGGTAAAAATTTACCGCCATAAAAGCCTATTATTTTGCTCATTTGTTCACCTTTTTTATAATATTGTGATCTTAATATATTCTAAATAAATATCTACCGATAAATATATTATACCAAATTTAATGAAAAAAGTCAAGGGGACCGAAAAACCTGTCCCCCTTAACTTAAATTTATTTTATTTCACCGCCACTCTTTTCTATTTCTTCTATTGTCTTCTCTTTTATTCGAACAGCACCCTTGTATCCTTCTTTTGTAGGTATTAAATTACCTTTTGCCATTCTCTCCTTTGCTCCCTTAATGGCATCTGCATATTGAGGCAACCATTCTTCTTGAGCAATTAGCATCTCGTCAATCATTTGACAAACTTCATTAGTATCACAAACCGCAGCGGTTAAAGGATCCATCAATGCTGCCTGTCTCAAATACTCTATATCACCAAGGACAGCGGCTTGAACAGACAATTTTTGAACCCAAACAGACTGTGAGCAGACAGCGGCACAAGCATCCGGTAAATCTCCCACCACGGGGATATTCAAACCGTTTCCGTCTACATATCCGGGAACTTCCACACAACACATAGGCATAAGATTTGTTATATAGCCGTCATTCATAACATTAAAATGACCTCTGTATATTCTGCCGGTTTCAAGAGATTCAATAATTCTGCCTGTATGTTCCAAAGTTCTCTTTTCCAAGTCATATTCAAAGGGAGCTTCTTCTATCCATTTGGGATATTCATATTCAAACCAGTTTCTGCTTTCTTTACAAACTCTCAAATATCCTCCGGTTTCACCATGAATCCAGTTATCCGTCGCAATCCACTTTTCAATATCTTCAGGTCGTTTTCTATACCATGACACATATTCGGACAAGTGACCGTTAGACTCTGTGGAATAATAACCGAATTTCTCCAACATATCTATTCTCACTTTCTCTTGCCAAGAGAAATCTTTATGAGCTTTCATAGCTTCCAAAAGCTTTCCTGAAACATCTACTCCTTTGTGAAGGAGTTGAATATACCAGGTTTGATGGTTAATACCTGCACAAATGTAATCCAACTCGCCTTTCGGTATTCCCAAAGCATCTTCAATTTGGCTTGCACCATGTTGAACACCGTGACACAAACCTATTGTGGGCACTCCACCGTATACATTAGCAGCCCATGTAACCATAGCATTAGGATTGGAATGACTTATAAGAATACAATCTTCTTTGGCATAATTTCTTATGTCTTCACAAATCCCCATAATAACATTTATGGTTCTTTGTCCATACATTATTCCGCCCACACATAACGTATCACCGACACATTGGTCCACACCGTATTTTAAGGGAATGGAAATATCTGTTTCAAAGGCTTCCAAACCACCCACACGAACGAAGCACAAAACATAATCCGCATCAGAGATAGCCAAAGCTCTGTCAAGAGTTTTGGTAATCTTTGATTTACAATTATTATGTTCCATATCTCTCTTACAAAGGGTATAGACCATATCCAGATTATGCTCGTTAATATCCATAAGAGCTATTTCCAAATTGTCCTTTAACTCAGGAACGGTTAAAAGATCCTTAACTGTGTTTCGGGCAAAGCCTACGCTTCCCGCACCGATAATGGCAATTTTGATCATTGTTCACCTCATATATATTTATTTTACACACTCGTGTTAAATTTTAAAACGTAATATTATATTTTATTTAGTTAAAATATAATTTCCGCTCCGCCAAGACCATAGTCAAAAAGCACATATTCATCTGTCAATACTTTCTTATCTTCAAAGGCTGTCCAGCGAACATAAGGGTCGTCATCCCCTAACTTATCGTGAATAGGACCAAAAGCGTTCTGCAAACTCAGAGAAAGTAATATCTCTATTTTATTGTCACCGATTTTAACATAATCGCTTATATCAATTTCTTCGTCAAAAGATAGAACCTTTGCTCCGTTAACCTTTATCTCAAAACTGTTTGCTACACATCCTTTAAGCCTTAAAACAGCTCTTTTTGAAGGCAGTTTAACATTAAAGGAATAATTAATGTCATTACAATAAAAAGGTAGTCCTTGATTGATTATAGACCCGAATTTAAGAGATTTTGGTTCTGTTATAATAACTTTACTACCTTCTTTTATATCTACTCCAAAGTCTCCGAGAAGATATATTTTTTCAATTTCACTCAAATAGTTATAATTAAATGAATGAGTGATAACATTTTGACCTTTTTTGATTTTGCCCTTTCCTATTTTGAAAGATCTGTCATAATATAAATTATCTTCAAAACCTATGTCAGCACCGTTAACTTTTATTACTCCACCGTTTAGGTTTTCACACAAAAGCCTTATATCTTTTTCTGTTTCGCTCAAAACCGAATATTTTAAAACAACCAATCCGCCTTTGGCTTTAAACTCTTCTTTACTGTCACATACATAGCCTTGAAAATTAAGCGCATCTTCCGTGCCAAAATGTTTTGCCAATTTTTCTCTGACAAAATTATCTCTTTCGGGATAAGAAAAGGTCTCACCTCTGTCAAAAGAATATGCTATATTATCTAACACACATATATTATCAAATGCTATGGTTATATTAGGCTTTTGGACTTCTATTATATTATTAAAATTCCTTGTCTTTGGTTTTTCACAAGAGGCTTTTATTTCTTCATTTGAGGCTAAAATAAGAGCCTCATCAGTCTTTCCCAAATCTATTTCACAATTAATACCGGCTCTGCAAGAAAGAGAAGGAAGTAAAGTATATTCCATACTTAAAGGATTTATTCTATACAAATATTTATAATTTTTAACTTTTAAAACATATTCTTTCTTAAAGTTATTTTCTCTGTTATAAACAAAAAACAGCTTTCCTTTATAAGGAGCATTTATATCCCGGACATTTACAATGGTTTTCTCTACAGCCTGTCCGTCAAAACCTCGCAAAGAATAATCTGAAGAATAAATTTTATCAATATTGTGCTCAATTTGAACTTTTGATATAGGACTTATATAAACATTATCATATTTAAGAAGGGCTTTTATTCTGTCACTCTTATTTCCCCAAATATATTCACCGATTTTACTTATAAAAAGAACAAGTCCTCCTGCCTTGGCAAACTCTTCCAAAAGCTTTACGGTCTTCTCTCTCAAAGTAATAAAAGGAGGCACTACCACAAACTTGTAAGCTCTCTCACCTATAACAAAACTTTTTCCCTCTATTTTTCCCAAATCTTCAATATAACCTTCATCCCCTATTTCACAGGTATAACCCATATCAAGTATGGCTTTTAAGGTTTTTCTATAACTCTCGTCCAAGTAGGAAACGCCGAAAGAATCTTCTCTGTTAATGTCGGAAGGCACATTTTTATGACAAGATGGATCCTCTGCCACGCCACTATCCGGCAAGAAACCCCTCTTGTTCACAGCCACAGCACTTTCTATTGTGTTTATCAAAAGTATATCCGCAAAAGCTTCACCCTGTGACATTATATCTGTCAAATTAGCATAATAATCTATGAGAGGTTTTATGTGGTGCATAAAAGGCTCTTGATAGTTATAAACGGGAGGATATTGTCTTTTTCTTCTGCCCCTCATGGAATAATTGGCAAAATGGGTGACAAAGAAATTAATACCTAAGGCTACTTCATGGTCCCCTATCCATTTATAATCTTTGAAAGCTCCCGTGTGACGAAATACACCCCATATCTCGTCCATTATTCGCCTCTTTCCCATTTGATTGGCGGCACTGACTACCTGCTTTCCGGATAGGAGTGTGCAAAATTCATCCCCTACTATTCCTTCAACCTGTCTGCCCAAATGGTCTATGCCGGGAATGTGATTATATCTGTAATGAGCCATAACGGAACCGTATTGGTTCTTAATCTGCCCGATGAAAGTATCTTCACAATTATAATGTCCCGTCAACATAAGAGAATTTTCTTCACACCAATTGTAAATTCTCTTATCAAAATTCTCCACAAATCTATCAAGAACAGTTCTGTTTATTTGAAGCCTTGCTTTATAAGCCTTCTCATGATTAAAAAACATATAAGGCAAATCTTCCCACAAGCTGCTCTTCCATCTCTCTTCATAAGTTTTAGGAAAGTCGTCCCACCAAGCTATGACGTTGTATCCTGTCATAACCTGAGGCTCATCTGTATATATTCCGGGAATGGTTTTGCCGAATTCATCTCTAAGCTCTTTCTTATATTTTTCGTGAGTTTCTTCTATAAAATCCGTAACTGCTTGCTCTTCCAAAATATTGGAATAAGATTGACCACTCCACCAAGGGATTTTAGGAGCATACTCTTTACGAACTATAAGCCTTTCAGAATTTATATCTTCTTCTGCTTCTTTTAGTGATATTATTTCAAAACTATTAATTTCCGGGGTTTCGTCAATATATTTGGGGTCTAAAATTCCTATAGAAGGAGTGTGGTTTTCTCTACCATGAAGTCTATATGCACACAAAAACTTATAATTATCACTGTCTTTTATTTCATAGGGTTTGTTAGGAACATCTCCCACCGGCACAAACTCAACTCTTATGAAGGCAGCTCTGTTATTCTCTCTTTTTCCCGCAACTTTTCCACCGGCATTTCCTGAAGGCCAGGTATCCTCGTCATAAAGCCACAGATATCCTTTGTTTTTCCTCATGATTTCCATGGCACTTCTGATACAGTTAAACCATTCTTCTGATAAATAAGGGGTTCTTAAACAAGTGGAGGAGTGAAAAAACGCTCCTCCAAATCCTTTGTCTTGTAAAAATTGTGCTTGTCTTTGTAACTCCTCTTTGTCTAACTTGTCGTTCATTATCCAAAAAGGAGTAGGTCTATATTTTTTATCTTTCATTATTTAAATATCAAACTTAATTTACTGTCGCTCTTTATGGTTAAAACTTTGTCCTTATAATCTACCTTGGCACCTTTGAGTTTTACACCATACTCATATCCCTCATAAAAACATTTCAGCTCACTGTCATTTGCTTCATATACATACATAGGATTAGTGATTTTTATCTCTACACCACTCTTGTCCGATATCTCTATTCTGTTCTCATAACATACAAGTAAAAAATCATCTTTCTTTATGGTTTGAGTGTTATTCTCCCGATCTATTTCATAAACAGACTCTGTCATGTCCGGAGATTTTATTATAAACTCAGAGAAAGATTTATTTACAAAGGCAAATACCTTATCATACAAGGGAAGAGCATTATATTTACACTCATGGCTGTCTATATTGGTATCCTTGCAAAATTCGGCATAATTTTCGTCAAATTTATGAATATCACGAACTATTAAACTACCCAATCGGAGCTTTAAATTCAATCTGTAATATTTGGAATCATACCAATAAACTTTGTTGCCTCTGTTTTCAAAATCAACGGGGACCCGGATTGTGGTGACGGGAGTGGTTTCAAAATTTTCTTTAAACCACCTACCGCTTTCGCTTAATTTTTCAACAGAAAGAATGCCCTCTTTTCTATACTTGTCAATGAGTTTCATTTGCAACTCATAACCGTGAGCCATTTTCTCCCAACCGAAAGAGTTTTCCTGTCCCGCTTGAGCATAAGCAAATCCCAAGGCGTCATTCTTATACATGGTTTCAAAGAAATAGTTCACCCAGCCTTCATCACTTCCCGCACAACCATATACAGGCTCAAGAGATATAACATCCACATCCCTTTTTTCCATAAAACAATCATATTGATACATAGGATCGGAGCCTAACATTCTGAATACAGGCACATCTATTTGACAATCCCTATTCTGTGCCGGCAAATAAGAGTTGTTTTTGCTTGGATAATAGGCTTGGTTATAATATCCGCCCCAAAGAGTGTACCCGTCTGTTCCATATTGGTCTTTACAAATAATGCAAGCGTCAATACAATATTTCTCTTTACAATAATTAATTGTCCAAGCATCCAATACCCATGAACCTATACTCTTAGGATAAAAACCGAAAATCTCTTTGAATTTATCAAACTGGATATCCACCAAGATTTTTCTTTCGGGGATGGTATAACCGGGAGTGAAACCCACATTTGTATGCCAATCCCAATCATACTCGGGAACCCCTTTCCAAGGAAAGCCGGCTTTTTCTATGAGAGGCTTGTTAAACTCTATCCAACAACCATATTCATATTTATCATCCAAATCTTTAAAGAGATTTGTAAACTCTTCTTTTATTAAAGAATCATATTGAAACAAAAAAGTTGTGGGGAGAGAGAATTTTTCACTTAACTCTATTTGATGTAAAACAGGCTCTAACAAGTCCACAGTAAGGCGAGGCTCACATCCTCTGATAAAGTTAACAATATTAATAATATTTTTCATTTTAATTTCTAAGCTTATTTACCTCTGCTATAAATGTTGTGGCATCTTTGGTTTTTTCAAGAGAATTAATATTTTTAATAAACTCACACAATTTATCATAAGGCACCACTTCACCTGAGTCCACCATATTTATTCCCTTAAACTCTGTAGGCTGAAGATTTTCTGTAGCACTTGAAAGAGTTTCATGAAGTTTTTCTCCGGGTCTTATACCTGTAATTTTGATTTGCATATCCTTACCGGGAGTATAGCCGCAAATTGATATTATATCTTCAGCCAAATCCATAATCTTAACGGGTTGACCCATATCCAAAACATAAATTTTACCGTTATCTCCAACGGAACCGGCTTGGACAACCAATCTGCAAGCCTCGGGAATAATCATAAAGAATCTGGTCATTTCAGGATCCGTTACAGTCACAGGACCACCGTTTTGAATCTGTCTTAAGAAAACCGGAATAACAGAACCCCGAGATCCCAAAACGTTACCGAAACGAACTATAATAAACTTGGTTTGGTTTCCTTCCCTATTTGCCGTTGACTTAACTATCTGTTCACAAACATATTTTGTGGCACCCATTACAGAAGAAGGATCTGCAGCCTTATCTGTTGAGATTTGCACCATAGTATTAACTTTATATTCATAACAAGCATCTACTAAATTCAGTGTTCCGCAAATGTTATTTCGAACAGCTTCGTGAATATTTAATTCCATTAAGGGAACATGCTTGTGAGCGGCGGCATGGAAAACCACCTCCGGCTTAAACTTCTCAAAAACATTAAACATTCTCTCTCTGTCAGCAATGGAAGCTATAACAGGATATACATTAAGTTTAGGAAACATTTCTTTTATGTCGTTATCTATTTTAAATATAGAGTTTTCACCATGTCCTAAAATTACAAGCTGTTTTGGCTCTAAAGCTGATACCTGACGAACTATTTCCGACCCTATGGATCCACCACCACCGGTTACCAGAACCACCTTGTCCTTGATATAATCACCATATATTTTTAAATCTATTTTCCTTGAAGGACGGTGAAGCAAATCTTCAACATTTATGTCTTGAAGATTAATTTTATTGTTTCCGGTAATACTGTCAGAAAAACTGTTTAAGGTTTTAACGGGAATTCTTTTTTGTCTTAATTCAATAACATAAGGCCTTATGGACTCTCCGTCAAAATCATCGTTAAGTATAAAAAACACTTCCTGAATATTGTTTTTCACAACAAGATTAATAAGGTCTTTACACTCACCTACAACCTTTACGTTAGCAACATATTTTCCCTTGTGTCCCTTTTTGTAATCAACAATTCCGGCTATATTATATGCGGAAAGCACCATACTTTCATACATAGATTTTACAATATACCCACAATCTTCGTGAGCACCCACAAGCAAAATATTCTTTACCGCATTTCTGGGTATGTCGGAGTATATTCTCCACCTCACTCTGGCAGTATATCGAGCAAGAAGTCTTAATGTTGCCACAAAAACAATTGAAAAGACCAAAAATATAAACAATATAAGTTTAGCAAAGCCCCAACCCGCAAGCTTCATTAAAAAAGCATAACAAATCGTTCCTATGGAACATGCGGCAATTATACTTGTAACAGTTTCAAGACCTGCATAACGCCAAGTATATTTGTATAACCTGAATATCCAAAACAGAACCAAAAAAACTATGATACAAACATAAGTTGTCCACGAAGTTAATGCATCAACGAAATTTTGTTGATAATATTTTTTTAGAAAGATAAAACTCAATATAATTGCTAAAAAAATAGCTAATGCATCACCTATTAAGAGCAATTTTTTTTGGTGTCTGTCAAGAAAAGTAAATATTACATTTTTCATACAATAACCACATTTATTCCCAAATCCACAAAAATAAAAACAATACCTTCCCATCTCCCCCCTCACCAAGGGTCTAGTCAAAAATCTTAAGTTTCACCCCTAAAAGTTCTCGCTATTCGCTCAACTTTTTGGGGACCCCAAATAGATAAAGATTTTTGCCGTCGGGCACCGAAAAGTCGTAGCATAGCAAGACTTTTTGGGATTTGGTGCTACGTAAGGGACCTAACCACATCTCCCCCCCCTCTACGTAAGGGGGGTAGGGGGGTGATATTATTCATTTTTCATTTAATTCTGCATTATGCATTTTTCATTTAATTCTGCTTTTATTTTTGAGATTGAGACATATAATATAAAGTTTATTTACTACAATTTATAAACTTTTTAAATATTCTTCACATTCCTCAATTTCGTCTTCACCATCAAGGATTGTAATTTCAATATAATTCTTTTTAACCTGTCCCGGCTCCATATATTCCAATGTGCCGTTTTCAGCTTCCCACTTCATTCCCATAACATGACAGTTGGCAGGTTCAAAACCTAAGGCATATTGACCTTCGTCCATACATTTCCATTCGGTCAAATAGGGAAGAGTGTTTTTACTGTATTTAATAGACATTCCAAGTTCAATTCTCGGATTCATAATAGCAACTGTGGCAAAGCCATCTTCCGCCTTCATATCGTGGAAGAAACATTGTTCGGCATAATTGTTTTCGGGAGCTATAAGTTTATCCCATGTGTCAATACCTTTTTGTGCCTCACCATCTCTGGCTTTAGTGCCTTTTGCGGGAATAACCAAATATGCTCCGTCATCTACAAGAGGAAAACCACAATTCATGTGATATAAAATCTCCAAAGGCCACTTAATGTGAGCTTCGTTGGTAATGGTGTCTTCAAGCCAAATTTTGTTTTCACCTAACTTTGCCGTAATCTTTCTTTCAAGAGAATAATTACAACCGAAGAGTCTGGTTTCTCTCATAATTCCCTTAACAGACATTACAAAATCATCTCCGTCCCATTTCTCTTCTATGGCAACATTGTATGCCGGGCAGTTTCCTATTCTTCCGTGCTGTCCCTTTTCGTCACCTTCAAAGAAGTTGGGGTTTCCCACATTCATAAGTCCACAGGTAGCAGTTAATCCACCTGCAAAAGTGTAAAGCCAATCAAGATTATGACTTTCATAAAACTCCGGAGCACATTCCTCTGCACTACACTTCCAATTTAAGGTTTTTCCGCAAAAATCGGCTTGAACTATATCCATACACTTGTCAAGTCCAACCACAAAACGAAGTCCTGTGCCTGTTCTAAATTCCACAGCTTTGTATCCTTTGGCAAATCCTTCCGAATACTCAAATTTCTTAACACCCGCAATGGCATGTATTGAGCCTACATGTTTCATAAGCTCTTCTTTGGTATAATTCTTTCCTTGATAAAAAGCCATAATAACTCTCCTTATATTCTAAAAACGAAATTTATGAAATAAATTTCTAAGAATTTATTGTGCATTGTGCATTGTGCATTATATATTTGCCACAGGCAAATTTAACTTACGCACCCTATAATATCGTTAATATTATCTATACCTTCTGCAGCCATAAATTCTTCAACTTCCCGAACCACATTATAAGCACACATGGGGTTTACCAAATTTCCCGTTCCAACACTGACCGCTGTAGCTCCTGCCATAATAAACTCTATGGCGTCTTCTCCTGTCATAATTCCCCCTTGGCCTATGATAGGTATTTTAACTGCTTTATATACTTCCCATACCATACGAAGAGCTATAGGCTTTATACAAGGCCCTGAAAGCCCCCCTGTTTTATTGGCAAGAACAAAAGCTCTTTTTTTCGCATCAATGACAGTTCCCAAAAAAGTGTTTACCAAAGACACTGCATCACTGCCTGCCTTTTCCGCCGCAATAGCCATTTCTGAAATACTTGTGACGTTAGGACTTAATTTGGTTATAATGGGTTTCTTGGTTTTCTTTCTGACAGAAGTGACCACAGAATTAATACCTTCTACTGTCGTTCCGAAAGCCATACACCCGGCTTTTACATTAGGGCAAGAAACATTTATCTCTATGGCATCTACGGGAAGAGAATCAAATCTCTCTGCAAGTTCTTCATATTCTTCCACAGTTGAGCCGATAATATTTATAATAATCGGCACATTTTGTTTCTGCAGGAAAGGTATTTTTACATCTTTAACCACTTCAAAACCCGGGTTTTGTAAACCTATGGCATTTAAGACTCCGGAAGGGGTTTCACAAGTTCTTTGGTAGGGATTTCCCTCACGGGGTAAAAGAGAAGTCCCTTTAACTGTCACAGCTCCCAAAACATTTAGGGGGTAAAATTCACTGATTTCTTCACCATAGCCAAAGGTTCCCGAACCTGTTGTGACAGGATTTTTCATCACAAGAGAGCCTATTCTTACTTCAGTTACCATACTACTTTTGCCCCCTCAAATACAGGTCCTTCGGTGCAAACCCGTTTATAAATTACTCTGTCATTTTCTTTAACTTTTATGACACACCCGTTGCAAACTCCAATACCACAAGCCATAACAGACTCCATGGCACATTGAATACTTAATACATTTTCATATTCTCTGCAAACTTTGTAAAGATTTTCCATCATAGGAGTAGGCCCACAAGAATAAACTGCCGTTTTGCCCTTATTGTTATCTAATACAGTTTTAACAATATCTGTCACAAACCCTTTTTTTCCTACAGAACCGTCTTCCGTAGCAAGACATAAACTAACATCCAAATCCAAAAAATCTTCTTTACACAAGATCATATCTTTGGTTTTAGAACCCAAACAAACAAAAATATTATTTATATTCATTCTTAAAAGTTTGTTTGCAAGAAAAACCATAGGTGGAGCACCATATCCTCCACCTACAAGGATATGATTTTCACAATCTTTTACAGAATATCCGTTTCCTAAGGGTCCCACAATTTCTATAAGATCTCCGGGTTCCTTTTTGGAAAGCATATTTGTTCCTTTACCTATAACATAATAAATTATCTCAATCAAGTCTTCTTCTATATTTAAAATAGATATAGGTCTTTTTAATAAAGGATAATTATAATCTCCGCAACCAATCTCCAAAAACTGACCCGGATTAGCTGCCTTGGCAATTTTCGGAGATGATATTACCATTCTATAGCAAAATTCATTTACAAGAGAATTGCTGATTATAAGAGATTTTTCTACAAATTTCATACTTATACTTCTACTTTATACTTTAAGGACACCTCTCCACCTACTACCTAAGGGGAGATGACAATTGTAATTTGTGATTTGACTTTAATGTATATCACAAACTGTGTCAGGTGCTTTATCCATTTTAAATTTCTTAAGAACCGAGGAGGGACAATTGGGATTTGGAAGTTTATTTGATGCGGGACATACATCCACATAAATAAGGTCATCATCATCAGAGTCATCCACATAAGCATCGGGAGTAGGCTCTCTCTTATCTCTCGCATCCACATCAAAACCTTCGTCATCGTCTTGAGTTGTGTTTTCTGTTTCCGTATTGTTTACAACCTGACCCATCTCCTCTTTAGGCTCTTGTTCTTCACTACGCTTTTCCAGTTCCTTTTCTCTTTGAGCTTGTTTTAGTGCCTTTTGTTCCTTTTCTTTTTGTTCCTTTTCCTTCTTTCTGTCTTCTTGGAAATAAGGAGTGGCTGCTCTTATAAACCCTACCCAAATAGGTCCACAGGTTCCACCACCACTGTAAGAATAGGGTATATTTTTAAAGTGATCGTTTCCGATCCAAACCATGGCACTTAATCCATCGGGCACATAACCCGCAAAGGAAACATCGGTTTTCCCGTTGGTTCCGGTCTTTCCTCTCGCATTTGCAACATAAGACACAGGACGACCGGTTCCGCTGGTGACAACTCCTCTCAAAAGAGAATCCATAGTATTTGCCAATCTGGCACTAATCACTCTCTTTCCCGTTCGCTTGGTATTGTCCACCAAACAATTGGATTTTGAAGTATCATAAACTCTCTTAATAACTGTGGGAGTAAAAATTCTTCCTTCATTGGCTGTCACATTGAAAACTTGCAACATTTCCACAAGTTTTATATTACCCGCACCTATGCAAGTTGATAAATAAGGAGGAAGTTCTGAGTCTATACCAAGTCTCTTTGCCATGGCACAAACATTTTCCATTCCGGCTCTTTGACCGGCTCTGATAGCAGGTAGGTTAATGGAATTATAAATGGCAACTCTCATAGAGGGAGTTCCCCCATAGTGACCGTCAAAGTTTTTAGGATGCCAACTGCCTTGTGAGAAAGGTGCATTGGATATAGTGGTTTCCGGTCCCCAACCCAGCTTTTCCATAGCAGTATAATAAACAACAGGCTTAAATACACTACCGGGTTGTCGCTTTGCTTGCGTGCACCTATTAAACTCACTGTTAGGATCTATAGAACCACACATAGCTAAAATATAACCAGTAGAAGGGTCCATTCCTATAAGAGCACATTCAAGGCCCGGATTTCGTCTGTGAGCGGCACCCATTCTGCTTCGGACAGCCTTGTCGGCAGCATCTTGAATCCTTGTGTCAATGGTGGTATAAACTCTGAGACCGCCACTGTATATTTGTTCCTCATCAAACCTTTTCTTCAATTCTTCCAAAATAGTATTGGTAATGTGAGGATATTTGTTAATAGCATTTCCTTTAGATTTAGGCTTTATCTTTGTCTTTTGATTTCTCGCTTTATCGTAATCGCCTTTAGAAATAAAACCTTCTTCATACATAGCCTGCAAGACTACATTTCGTCTTTTTATGGCAGCATCATAGTGTTTATGAGGGTCATAAGTAGAAGGAGCTTTAGGCAAACCCGCAATAAGGGCGGCTTCGGCAAGATTTACTTCGGAAACATGCTTTCCATAATAAACCTGAGCGGCAGTTTCCACACCAAAAGCACCTGAACCCAAATAAATACTGTTAAGATATGCTTCAAGAATCTCTTCTTTGGACATGGTTTGCTCTATTTGAGCAGCTATAATAACTTCTTGAATTTTACGTGAAAGAGTTTTCTTTGCGTTTAACTTAACATTTCTGGCAAGTTGCATGGAAATGGTGGATGCACCCTGTGAATAGGAAGAGGTTTTAAAGTTTTGAACCATAGCTCTTGCAATACCACGAAGGTCCACACCGTTATGTTCATAAAATCTCTTGTCTTCTATAGCTATGACTGCATTTTGAAGATTTTGTGGCACATCTTTAAGCTTTACATTGGTTCTGTTTTCTTTGTATATTTTTGCTAAAACCACATTAGTGCCTGTGGCAGGATCATCATTCACCGCATAGAAAAATGTGGCTTCGGGGATCTCAATTTTCCCGATACTTTCCACATAATTCTTCTGCTCTATGAACATTCCCACTCCAAAACCAAAGAGTGAAGATACCAATATAAACAAAAGGAGTAAGATCATAAACATAAGCCTTTTAAAGGCTTTGAGAACTTTACTTTCCTTTTTTCTTTTTTGTTGTTCCAATCGCATAATTTAATCTTTCTCAGTAAAGGTAATGGTATTTTTTTCTTTTTGATTCTTTTGATAATCGTTATATGAATTTATAGCTATCCAAGAAATAAATAATAATCCCGCAATAATAATGGGAATAAGTTTTTTCCATAGATATGCTTTTGTATAGGATTCTGCCAAAAGGTCTTTAACGTAATCTTGATCCATATCAGGATCAAGGTTCTCTCCACGAAGAGGCATACCTCTGTCATTTCCGCAACCGGGAGTTATACAAGTAGGCGTGCTAAACCAACAGTTTTTATGATACATAGCTCCGCAACGGGAACAAACCATAATACTGTCGCTGTCTTCAAAATCCTTTCCGCATTTAACACAATGAACCATTTTACAACCTTAAAATCATTTATATTAAAAAAATGACATACACCTATATATATTATACCACAAAATGGTGTCAAAATAACAATTTTAAGAGTGTATTGTTAATAAAAAAAAATGAAAAGCCTATAGACTTTTCTTTTATTGCACAACAAAGCCAACCATAAATCTAAGAGTCGGCTAACCAAAGTGGTGCGTAGCACCACTATTATTGTGCATTGTGCATTTTGCATTGTGCATTAAAAAAAGGAGCCCGATAGGCTCCTTTTTTAGTTTGGTGGCCCCACCCGGATTCGAACCGGGAACAAAGGGTAATGAGCCAAACAAATGTTTCATAATCACCCAATATCGTGGATTTTTTTTAAAAATTCACAAGATTGAGGGGATTTGGAATATTTGTTAAAAGGCTCATAAAAAAAAAGAAACCTAAAACATAGGTTTCTCTTAAAAAATGGTGGCCCCACCCGGATTCGAACCAGGAACCCAGCGGTTATGAGCCGCTTGCTCTGCCGTTGAGCTATAGGGCCAAAAAAATTTTGTGACCACTATTATTATACCACAAAATTATTAAATTGTCAAGTGGTATAGTAAAAAAACTCAAAAATATTTTTTTATAAAATAAATAAACATGAACTTTTTAAGATTTTATAGGGATAATATTAAGGTGAGGTTTCTCATGGCCACTTATATTTTTACTCTTGTCATATCTATACCCCTCCTTCCCATTCCCAAAAAGTTTTCGCAGATGCTTCAACTTTTCGGGAGCCCTTGGGTCGTTTTGCTATTCGCAGGGCTTTTTGGGGACCCCGAGATTGCCGCAATTCAACCTTACGTAGCACCAAATCCCTAAAAGTTTCGCAAGCTCAACTTTTTGGGAACCCTTGGTGGGGGGGGAGAGGTTTTTATTTCAGCTTAGGGGGATGGCATTTATCATTGTGCATTATATTAATTGTTCACATCGTTTAATTACTTCCAATTTCAATGCCGGGGTTAGGTTGTTGAAATATTCCGAATGTCCACCTATACGAATTATAAGGTTTTTATAGTTTTCCGGGTGAATCAGTGCGTCTTTCATAGCTTGTTGGTCTATAACAGTGGCTTGAAGTTGCATACCACCCATCTGAATATATGATTTCAAAAGAGCAATAAGTTTTTTTCTTTGGGCTGTGGTAGTGAAATTGGCTTTGCTCAATCTTATATTTGTGACCGGGGTGCCGAAAAAGTTTTCAAGGGGTATTTTTGTCACAGAATTTAAGAGAGCTGTTGGTCCTTGTGTATCTGTTCCTTGGTAGGCTCCTATGGAATCTCCCACAGGCTCTCCCCCAAGACGTCCGTCAAGGCTTGCTATATCACACCAAACTTTTCCCACATTTGCATATTCGGTTAGAATAATATGGCTGGGTCCATAGTTTCCGTTACCTCTCCAAGACTTCATTTTCAAAATAGGCTCTGTCAAGTCCTTCATAAATGTTTGAGCTATCTCGTCAACTTCTTTGTTATCATTACCGAATTTAGGCAGTTTTATAATATCATTGTATAGTTCTTTGTTATGCTCAAAGTTGTCCAAAACAGCATCAACTATCTCTTCACTCTTCCATTTTTGCCCGAAACCTAACTTTTTAAGAGTATAAAGTGAATTTATTGTGTTGGTGGTTGAGGCAAAATTGAAACAGGCACCGTTATATCTGGCACCGCCGGCTTGATATTCTAAACCTGTATCTATACAGTCATCTATTAAGAGGCTTCGCATGGGCAGAGGGTTTTCCTCTGCTTTTATTTTTTGATCCAAACGGTGTTGACGAACGCAATTTTCAATTTGCACTCTTAGAATAATCATATAGTGTTTATAAAACTCTTCATAAGATTTGAATTTACATAAATCACTGACTACAGTTTGCATTAAATAGCGAAGAGGCAAAAGTCCGCATTCGCAAGAGCCTATATTACTCATACCTTCCAGCATAGTTTCCGTGCAACCGCCGAAAGCTATGTGCTTGGTGTCTTCTTCAGATACTTTATAGAATTTCTTAACTTGTTTTTTGTATAATTCCCAATTGTAAATTGCCGGATTGGAAGAACCGGATGCCCAACTGTCAAGTATGGCATTCCATTGATCTTCTGTTTCTTTTCCCGTTATGAAAATACCTGAGTTTGGTCGTCGGATACCGTGAGAGGCTTTTAGAGCAAGTTTGGTGATTCTTTCCTGTCCTTTTTCAAATTTGAAATCAGCGTGCCAACTTCCTGTTTTGTCCATTATTTTCCAAAATGTTCTGAAGAGATATATAGCTTCTTCATCGGAAACATCATCTGTTAAGTAGGGTGCCAAGTATCTTGTGATTCTGCCCACATTGTCGTTGCAATCTATGTAGAACATAAAGTTGACGCAAACCATAGCTTCGTAAAAAGTTTCTGCCGGTTTAAAGGGAACTTTTTCTAAGGCTTTTATGAGTTTTTTGTTAGGCACTTTTTGGTTTTTGAGATAAATAAGACTTCTTTTGTGAAAGATTTTTATGGCACTGAATGTTGTGGTTAGGGCCTTATAGAAAGAGGGATTCTTATGTTTATTTTTGTTAATCCTGTCAAGATATGAGGCAAGCCCTTCTTGTAATATTCTCTCATAATTTATCATTGAGTGAACGTAGGAATCCCCCGCAATGCCAAATTCGGGAATGGTGCATTCACCGTTTAGATAGGTCTCTATTTTTCTTTTTAATTGCCAAAAGTCGTCATGATACTTTTTGGGAAGTTTCTTTAAAACTTGTGGAGTGGGTTCCGGGTGTATTCCCCAAAGTGAGGAAGGCACTAAGGAATAACAGTTGAAATACCAATAGGCTTCCCCCGTGTCCCAAAGGGTTGTGTTTGACATGGGATAGAAAGGGTCTCCCTTTTTGGAAGTGGGAAGTTTAATGTTTTCAAGATGACATTTTATGGCATTGGCAACAGAGTTGATTTTGTCTGCCTTAGGGTCTTTATTAAACCCTGCCATATAGTATTCCCCTATATCTAATAAAGTTTTATTAAAATCTTTCATTTAATTTTCCCCCGGCACTTGTTTTGCTTGTCAGTTTTTTCACTAATTTTATAACAGGTTTGCTCATTCTCATAAACCCAAGGTCTGTGGCGTGGCAACGGTCTACTGTGGCTTCTCCGTCTGTGCCATATAATTCGTCTTTATATATGTAATAAAGGTTTTTATCGGTTTTAGACCACTCATTAAAGTGTTTTTGCACTGTTTCGTTAATGGGGCATTGACGGCTGTCTGTGTTATAGCGATATAAAAAAGTGGGATCGTCCAATAAGATTAGGGGAGTATTTGGATATTTTTCACGGTATTTTTCATAAAAATGAACATATCTGTCTTCACTTAATTTATCGTTTGATAGGTTTGGAATAGGGTCAAAGATAAATATTTCAGCATCGTAGGTTAGTAATATATCCGTCATTTCGTATTCACATTTTCCGCTACCTGAGAACCCAAGGTTATAAACATCTCTGTCTATATTTCTTCGTAAAATGTTGGTGTAAGCCATACCGGGACGTGAAGCACATCCGCCTTGTGTAATGGAAGTTCCGTAAATAACTACAGGTTTTTTTGTTAATAGGTCGGCTTTGATTTCACAATCTTGCTCTATACCGATTTTAAGAGATGTGACAGCCTGATATAAAGGTAAATTGAGAGAAAAGGAATTGTATCCTTCCGGCACAAGTTTTTCCAAAACTATGGATTTATATACATCTGTTTTTTCTTCGGGAATAATGGAATCATAGTATTCCCATTTGCCTGTATCTTTTATGTATAAATCCATACCATGAGAGCCTGTAATGGGCATGTGGGGCATGTGGACAGAAGACTCCAAAGTGTAGGATATATCAATTTTTCTTGAATTTGTGGTAAAATCTATGTGAAGTCCCGCACCGTTAGTCGAAAGATAGGGCACCCATTCGCTTACAGGTTTCATAATCTCTATCTGCTCATCTGTAAGTCTGTGATAGTTTGGCTGAATATATGGACGACCTTGAAGTCCCAAATCATACCCTTCTATCCATTTAAGGCCGGTGTTTTCCTCATCGTTTTTGGCATGCAGTCTTTCATCAAAAATTTTTTCTTCAGACATTTTATTATCCTTTCTCTAATATTTCCACTCCGCCTAAGATACCATAGTCGTATAAGGTGTATTGATCTCTTATGAATCCGGGGGCTTCAAAGGCATCGACATGAACCCAGAAGTTATCGTCACCTTTTTTGTCATGTAAAGGACCGAAGGCGTTTTGAAGACTTGAAATAACCTCTATTTCAATATCATTTTCACCTTTTTTGATAAAGTCAGAGATGTCCGTTAGGTTTGGTGTGAGCCATACATCTTTTACTTTTTCTCCGTTAACGGATACTTTATAGAGAGTGCAAACCGGGTTGTTAACTTTAATCATAGCTTTTTCACTTTCAATAACCGCCGTGAATTTATATTTCACGGAGCCTATGTAGAAAGGCAGACCTTGTTCTATCCAAGAGCCGATTTTAATTTTTTCGGGTAAGTTTGTAATACATCCCATGGTTTTGTTTAGAATCTTAACTCCGAATTTTCCGTAAACATAGATGTTTTCAATATCACTTTTGTGGTTAAAGTCAAAGGAGTGTTCAAAAACATTTTGTCCTTTCTTAATCTTTACGGGAGCAGTTTTAAATGTGCGGTCATATTTCCATTCATTATTATTAAAATCTAATGTTTCACCGTTTAAGGTGACAAAGCCACCGTTTAGGCTTTCAAAGGCTACTTTTGCCTCTGTTTCAATTTCGCTTTCAATATAATATTTTATTTTGACGGGACCGCCTAATCCGTCAAAAATGCCTTTTGCGTCACAAACCCAGTTTTGCCATTCAAGGGCTCTTTCTGTCTTAAAGAAAGCGGCTATTTCTCTTCTTGCGTCGGAAGCGAGAACTTTTGTGGTCCAAGTTTTTCCGTCATCAACGGAATAGTCTACATTGTCAAGGACAGCTATGTTGCCATCGGTTAATTCATATTCAAATGTGTCGGGACCGTCTACAATTTTGTTCGGGAAGAATAGCTTGTTTAAAGGACATTCATCTGTTTCGGCGTAAACTTCGTCGGTGACATAAATCAAAAGAGAATCATATCTGCCTAAGTGGAAGGGCATGATTAAGTCATCGCCGACAGTTTGGGCTTTTCCGTTATAAATTTTGTGCTCTGTGGCGTCTAAAATGTATATATTTTTACCTTTGTAGCCTTTAAGTCTTAAATTGTAAGATTTTTCATAATTTTTTTCTGAGTTGACAATGTAGAAAATCTCACCTTTTGCATCATATTTTCTTGCAACAAGAGTTTTTGGGGCAGGTTTTCCTGTTGCTATGTCGGTTAATGAATAATCGGCTTTATAAATCTTATCTATGGCATGCTGTATTTGGACTTTGCTTTGAGGAGCATTAATAACACCCTCAAAACCGAGAAGAGACTTCATACTAAAGTCATTTTTCTTTCCGTCAACCAAATCTGTGACTTTTCCTAAGAGTATAACCTTTCCTCCCGCTTTTGCAAAATCGTAAAGCTTTTTAATTGTGGAGGGGCGGAAGGTGATGGCTTCCGGGACTATTATAACTTTATAATCCATAGCTCCTATAGAGAATGTATCACCCTTGGTTTTACCTATTTCTTCTATGTAATTTTCGTCACCAAGGTCACAGTCGTATCCCATGTCGCAAACAGCACGGACTGTATCTCTAAAGTTTTTATCCAAAACATCCACGAAATCATAATTATCTCTGTTTATGTCATATGGTATATTTTCATGATAACAAGGGTTGTCTCTGACTTCTTCTTGAGTTGCAAGGGGAGTGTTTGGAACAAATCCCAGTTTTCTTGTGGCTATGGCACTTTCTATGGTGTGGAGAATACAAATATCCACTTTGGGTTTTGCACTTGTTAAAACATTGGAAACTGAGTTGAAAAATGTCGTAATTTTTTTAAAGTCATCCCAATAGGTTTGTTGGTAGTTAAATACAGGTGGATAGTCTCTTTTTCTTCTGCCTCTCATGGAATACCATGTTAAGTGAGGAACAAAGAATGTGGCACCTAATACCATATTGGCTTCCCCCATCCACTTAAATTCAGCTAAGGTGGTTGTGTGACGAGATACACCATATATTTCCACAAGAACTTGATCTCTGTCATACTGGTGAGCGGCGGAGGCCACTTGTTTTACTGTTATAAGGGTGTCCAAAGTTCCGTAGGGAACATTGTCTTCCTGTCCGTTAGCTTGTCTGCATAAGTGGTCAATTCCGGGAATTTGCATATATTTATAGTGAGCCATAACTCCGCTGTAATGATTTGCTATTTGGCTTTTGAAGAAATCTTCACCGTTGTAGTGGCCTGTAAGAGCGAGATTATTGTTTTCGCACCAATCATATAATTTTTTTCCGAAGGCTGTGGTAAATTGGTCAATAATGGTTCTGTTTATGAGAAGACGAGCTTCCATAGACTTTTCGTGATCAAAAATTAAATAAGGAAGATCTTCCCAAAAGTTTCTTTTGTGGTCTGCAAAGTATTTGTCCGGTAAACCTTCCCACCAAGCTATGGCGTTAAAGCCTGTGGCAAGTTGGGGTTCATCTGTAAAAATACCGGGGATACGATTACCAAACTCGTTGCCAACTTCCTTTTTGTATTTTTCGTGAGTTTGTTTTATAAATTCGTCCATAGCTTCCGGGTTAAGAAGGTTGGCATAACTTTCTCCTGACCACCAACCTATTTTAGGATTATAAAACTGTCGAATTATTATTCTTTCGGAGCTTGTGTCTTCTGTTGCTTCTTTAAGAGATATAATTTCAAAACTTTCAATGGTTCTTGTTTCATAATTTAAAAGAGAACCGTCCCAAGAAAAGTTAGAGCTGTTTCCTTTTCTGCCTTTTAATCTGTAGGCGCATTTAAAGGGGGCGTCGGTAATATTTGGTTTATCTCCGATAGGGACAAATTCAAATCTGATGGTGGAGGCTCTGTATTCGTCTTTCATGCCCGCAACTCTTCCTCCGGCGTTTCCTGAAGGCCAAAGGTCTTCGTCATAGAGCCAAAGATATCCGTCGTTTTCTATGGCAGCATCAAGGGCTGCATGCACGTTGTCAAACCATTCCTCTGACATATATTCTGTAATAAGACCATGTCTTGCGTGGAAGAAACCGCCACCAAATCCGTGGTCAATTAAATCTTTCATTTGTCTTTTGGTTTCTTCAGTGTTTAATTTGTCATTTATTGCCCAAAAGGGTGAAGGAGCAAATTTCTTGTTAGGTTTTTTGAAATCTTTGTAATTCATAATTAATCCTATTTTTTATCTTTATCTAATAATATTATATAATATTTTTCGCTAAAAATCAATTTATAAGTAGTAAAATACTTTTCAAATCACAAATAATATATATCTCCCCTTTTGTATTTCCTCGCTTTGCGAGATAAAGGCTCTGTTGTGGCAAAAAGCCTCAGTCGTTAGATTCACCCTCTTTGAACTGAATTTGCAACCGCAAATTCCTTTCATCCAAGGGTTCCCAAAAAGTTGAGCGAATAGCGAAACTTTTAGGGATTTGGAAGGAGGGGGGACCGGCGAACCCAAGGGTTCCCGAAAAATA
>JAFSVJ010000021.1 GCA_017445025.1 Abditibacteriota bacterium
GCAAGAGCCGGAAAATTATAATATCCATCCCCCCGTCAGTTGCTAATGCAACTGCCACCCCCCAAACCTACGGTTTAGGGGGACAGATTTTTCGGTGACCGACGGCAAAAATCTTTATCACTAAAGATTTTTGACTAGAAGCTACAAGGAAAATCTTTGATTTTCCCGTGAGGGGTCGTAAAAGTAATTTTTGGTATATTGGTAAAGTCTACAAACTCCCTTTTTTTCCTATGTTTCTTTTTAAGCAAATACGAAATTAAAATTTAGATAAGCCTTTAACATAACAGCTTTTTGGGTGGTATTTTTTTTCACATTCGCAGACAGTGAATAAAAATATACTACCCAAAAAGCTGTTTATAGGTTATACTCAAGATTTTGGATTTGCTTAAAAAGAAACATAACAAAAAAAAGAGCCGGGCTCTAAATTTTAAGGTGAGCTTTGAATTTAAACACCCAACCACCCTATTTACTATAGTTTTTTCTGATTATTTCATTGATTTCCGGCATGACGTCAAAAACACGAATTGTATCTTCCACCGGGTCCGGTGCATAGTAGGAAAGCCTATCATAAGAAGCCTGCAAAAAAGTATATTTTTCCTTTATTTTCTTAATACCACCGGAACTGATAACTTTTCCTTTATCAAAAACCATAGAATATCTGTTTCCGTCTTTAATAATACTTTTAATATTATTTTCTTCCGCTCTGAAACTCAAATTTAACAGTGTAAACATATTCTCACAAGGCTCAGGCAAATCCCCGAATCGGTCTTTCATTTCACTTTTAATGTTAAGAAGAACTTCCTTAGAAGAAACTTGAGCCAACTTCTTGTAAAACATTATTCTCAAACCTTCCGCCTCTATATAGTCCTCGGGAATATATGTATCAAGTTGAATATCCACAGTAGGACGAGGACGAACAGTGACTTCTTCCCCCTTTAATTTTGCCACAGCTTCTTTGAGAAGATTACAATAATATTCAAAACCAATACCTTCAATATTACCGGACTGCTCACTGCCTAAGAGATTGCCGGCACCTCTTATTTCCAAGTCTCTTTCCGCTATTCTGAAGCCGGATCCAAGGTCCGAGAATTCCTGCAAAGCTTTCAGTCTCTCTTCTCCTTCAACAGTCACATCCCCTCTGTAAAGGAGATAAGCAAAAGCCTGTCGTCCGCTTCTGCCCACTCTTCCCCTTAACTGATAGAGTTGAGATAAACCCAGTTTGTCCGCATTATCTATAATAATTGTGTTGGCGTTAGGCACATCAATACCATTTTCTATAATGGTTGTAGCCACGAGAACATCCACTTTCCCCTTGTAGAAGTCCATCATACATTCTTCAAGATCTTTTTCATGCATCTGACCATGAGCCACATCCACCTTAGCTTCGGGACAAAGTTTCTCAATCATGTCCGCAACTCTATAGATATCTTCCACTCTGTTATGAACGAAAAACACCTGTCCCCCACGCAAAATTTCGTCTTTTATAGCTCTTTGCACCAGAGCTTCGTCATAAGGTTTCACTCTTGTTTTAATGGGAACTCTCCCTTCCGGTGCATCGGTTATAAGGCTTATTTCTCTTATACCGGAAAGAGACATATTCAGAGTTCGAGGAATGGGGGTGGCAGACATACTGAGCACATCCACATCTTTACGAAGCTCTTTCAGTCTTTCTTTGTGGCGAACTCCAAATCTCTGCTCCTCATCAATTATAAGCAAACCAAGGTTTGCAAACTCCACATCTTTTGAAAGGACTCTGTGAGTGCCTATAACTATGTCCGCAGTTCCGTTTTTAATGTTTTCAATAGACTGTTTTATTTCTTTGGAACTTTTAAATCTGTTCAAAATTTCTATTTTGTGAGGAAAGGGTGCCATTCTCTCTTTAAAAGACATATAGTGTTGTTCTGAGAGAACTGTGGTAGGTGCCAAAACAGCCACCTGTCGCCCTGCCATAACCACTTTAAAAGCGGCACGAATGGCAACTTCCGTCTTTCCGAAACCCACGTCACCGCAAACCAACCTATCCATAGGTTTATCCGACTCCAAATCTCTTTTTACTTCTTTAATGGTTTGGAGTTGAGTTTTGGTTTCTTTGTAGGGGAAAGATTTTTCTAAATCCTCTTGCCATTTGGTATCTGTATCATATTCATAACCTTTAACGGACTGACGATAAGCATAGAGGTCCACCAATTCCTTGGCAATTTCCCAAATCTTCTTTTTGGCCCTGGTTTTAACCCTTTCCCATTCCTTTCCCCCAAGTTTGGAAAGTTTGGGAGGTAAACCGTCCCCTCCCACATACTTTTGAACAAGATCTATTCCGTTAGTGGAGACAAAGAGTTGGTTGTTTTCAAATTGAAGGATTAAAAAGTCGTTTAGGGTACCCATAACTTGCTTTCGCTCCACACCTTCATAGCGACAAATTCCATAGTCTTGGTGAACCACATAATCTCCCACTTTTAAATCCAAATAGTTTTTAACAGCTTTGGTATCGTTGAGAAGCTTTCTGACCTTTTTGCCTCTTTTTATACCAAAAACTTCCGCATCAGTTAGGATTTTAAGTTTTATGGAAGGGAAATCTGCCCCACCTATAATAGGAGCGTGAACCACACAAATTTCCGTGGTTAAATTGAAAACGGGAGTATTGTTATTTACAATAACACTGTTTATATCATAATCACTTAGGATTTGATACATTCTGTTTTCGGAAGCTGTGGCAAAAACCACCCTCTCGCCTTTGGGTTTATGATTCAAATATCCCACAAGATCGTTAAACTTATCCACATAACTTTCCACAGGCTGGGTGGGGATTTCTATATCATCATAAATCCAATATTCTCTGTGCACATCATTAAGCAATTCCGGTTCTTTGACAGTTCCGAAAGAAGTTTGCTTTGATTTTTGGTTTATCCTATCTCTAACCAAAAAACGAGAGAAGATGCCCTCCGGTGGGGGAAGTTCGCAAAGACCTAAAGCAGTAAACTTTCCAACAAAATTCTCCAAAAAATCTTCTGCCATATAACAAGGCATATAATCTTTGTGAACCAAATAGCCTCGCCTTTGGTTTTCATTATATATATTTAGATTTTTTTCTCTTTCTTTTCCAAAAGCATTTGTTAAAGCAAAAGGGTTGTTAAAGACCACAATAGTATCTTTGGGCAAATAATCCCACAAATAGGTTTCTTCATAGAAGTAGGGCAAATAATATTCCAATTCGTCAAAATAGATTCTCTCTTTAATCTTTTCAATGGCTTCTTGGGTGGTTTCTCTGACTTGGTCTCCATTCTCTTCCCTTTTTTCCAAATACTCCTCAAGAGCCTCTTCTATCCGTCTGACAACCTCTTCATTGATTACAGAACCACCTTCTTGTCCCCCTAAGCCGTAGGCTTGGGGTGTAGCAGTTGCCAACGGCAACTGAC
>JAFSVJ010000022.1 GCA_017445025.1 Abditibacteriota bacterium
CCTAAAAGTTTCATAAATTCAACTTTTGGGGACCTCAAAATGGGAAAGATTTTTGCCGTCGGTCACCGAAAAATCTGTCCCCCTAAACCGGAGGTTTGGGGGGTGGCAGTTGCATTAGCAACTGACGGGGGGATGGATATTATAATTTTCCGGCTCTTGCTAAAAACGACAAGCAGTTGCCCAAATCCCAAAAAGTCTTGCTATGCTACGACTTTTCGGGGACCCTTTGGCGTTTTTACAAAAAAGCGATGCTTATTTCTCACCCCTAAAACCCATTCCCAAAAAGTCTTATATCCATCCCCCCGTCATCTCTCCGAGATGCCACCCCCCAAGCCTACGGCTTAGGGGGACAGACTTTTCGGGATCCCTTGGGTTGTTTTCGCTATTTGCAGGGCTTTTTGGGAACCCTTGGTGAGGGGGAAATGGTGGCGTCTTAATAAAGTGCGACTGTAAAAAAAAAGGCTCTTTTGAGCCTTTTTTATTGGATTCTTTATTCTAATTTGAAGTCGGCGGGGATTTCTATTTTTTTCTTGACTACTTTAAAGCTTCCCTTCATATTTTTTATATTATTATCAACTAAGCACCAAGGGGAGCCTTCACGGAATATAAAGGTTTTATTATTCTTTATAATGTAATAAATATCATTACTATCCTTATATTTGGCAAAATACTTGGCCTCATAGGTTTTATTTTTGGACTCTTTGTTTTCTTTAACAAGAATGTATTCCAATTCTTCTTTTGTGGAGACTAAGGCTTTTTGTTCTTCTGTTGTCAAGGGAGCATAAGGCTTTTTCAAAACATCCGGTTGAATAACGTTTTGAGTTTTTGATTTATACTCTTCGGCTTTGACCTTTACATCTTCGGGAAGGACAGATTCTTGGAGAGGCGTTATATCTATAAGTTGTTTTCCGTATGCATCGTAGATGAACAAATAAGTGTTTTTTGCATCGTCTTCACCCATAACAAAAACCGTTATTATAACCTTTTCCGTTTCACTGTCATAGTAGGGTTCGGAGCCTAATACCATGAGTTTTGCTGAGTTTATTTCTTCCTCTGTAAAAAATCCCATAGTAGTTTTCACAAGCTCTTCAGGATCTGTGGTGACTTTTTCTGAAAGGGAAAGAGTGGGATTGATATCTTTTTCAAAATAACAAATTTTGTTGTTTATGGGGGATATATCTACGGTTATATTTTGAACTTGTTCAAAACCTTCGTGTTCTTGGTTCACCTTGTTTTCAAAAGTCCATTCGTATGCTCCCACATTCCATATAACATTTTCAATATCTATATCATAACCAACAAGTGATATGCCTTTTTGGTTTAAAAATTCTATTGCTTTTTGGAAGAGGATTTTTTTGTCTCCCTGTTCCTTTGCCTTCTCTCTTTCCTCTATATTGGAAAAATCCATATAGAAAACCACTTCTCCCGTTCTGGGGAGGACTGTCCAAACTTGGCTTCCTTTCTTTACTGAAACATCATAGAGTTGTTCGTTTTTGACTGTGACGAGAGTTGAGGGTTCAACTATAAAACCTGTTATGGTATCATCTCCATGAAAAGCCTTTACCAAATTGATAATGGTGTTTCCTAAGTCTTTTTCCACATAGTAAAACTCGTCACTGTTATCATCTGTATCATCTATATCAAGAGCTTCAGGGACATCTTCTTCCTCTTCATCAGTTTCTAAATTTTCAGCTTCATTGAAATCTACATCTTCAAAAGGTTCCGGGTCCTCTCGTATTTCTTCTGTGTTAACAGGATTATCTACGGGAATATTTTCTTTTGGGCTTTGTGCCATAATAGGAACAAATAACAATAAAAGAATAACAGTAAAAATGTATTTCATACGGGTCTCCTAAATTAAAAATTTTTCAAAAAGTGGGTATTTATGGTAAAATAATAGTGTATATATTATAAGACAATTGAAAATATAAAAACATTCTATGAAATTATTATTTAAACTTTTATTTGCATTTATGAAAATAGGCCTTTTTACCTTTGGAGGGGGGTATGCCATGCTTCCTATGGTGAAAAAGGAGATAGTGGAACACTATAAATGGGCAACGGATGAGGAAGTTCTCGATATGTTTGCCATAGGTCAGTGCACTCCCGGGATTATTGCGGTAAACACCGCCACTTTTATTGGCTATAAGGTTAAGGGGGTTCTCGGAGCTATATTTGCCACCATTGGAGTGGTTTTGCCAAATATTATCATAATTACAATTATAACCACATTTTTATACAAATACAGAAATAATGAGTATGTGACATACGCCTTTAACGGAATAATGGCAATTATAGCCGCTCTTATAGTTCAAGCTGTTATTAAACTTTGGAAAACGGGAATAAAGGACCTGATTGGCATAGCTTTGTTTGTAATAGCCTTTGTATTTGTGGCTTTCACCAAATTCTCACCTGTGTATATGGTCGTGTTCGGAGCTTTGGTAGGTCTATTTGTCCGTAGGGAAAAATAGTTTTATATTTTCTTAACTGATTGTCTGATTATCAATTCCGGTTCCGCAAAAGTGTTTACCTTCTGATTGATAACTGATTTTGCCAATTGCATTCCCATTTCATAATAAGGTATTTTGACAGTGGTTAAGGGTGGAGTTAAATATTTGGCAAATTCATAATCGTCAAATCCAACTATGGAAATATCATCAGGACATTTTTTACCTATTTCATAAAGTCCTAAATACATACCCATAGCTATATAGTCATCTCCGCAAATTATAGCAGAAACATCTTTGTTTTTTATTATTTCTTTTATTAAGAACTGACCTGATTCCGGGGTAAAATCCCCTGTTTCATATTCAAAAGTTTTTAGGTTATATTCTTTGCATAACTGTCTATATTTTCTTATGATTAGATCTGTTAATTCCATATTGGGATCAACGTAATTTAGAGCTATATTTCTGTGTCCTTGAGATAATAAGTATGTAAAAATATCGGAAATAGCCTTAGGATAGTCTATATAGCCATATTTAAACTCTTCCATACGGCTGACAAGAGGCATATTAGATAAAGCTTTTTGAATTTGTTTATTTGTATCTTTTTCTGCAATAAAGGAAATTATTCCATTTATCTTTTTTTTCTTAATTAATTTGTTAAATTCTAAAGCATTAAAAGGTAAGTCTATGGAAATAATTTCACTGGTATATTCATAAGGGGCAAGGACAGTTTTTATACCCGCAAAATACATTTGGTTCATGGGGTGGAACTCAAAAACTCTGTTTTTCATAAATAATAAACCTATGTGCATTTTTGGTAATTTAGGTTTATAATCTTCACTTATAAAAATACCACTGCCTTGATGTTTGTAAACTATTCCTTCTTCCAATAATTCCTTAAAGGTTTTCCTGATGGTGACTCTTGAAACATTAAAAGTTTCAGCAAGAAGCCTTTCGGTGGGGAGTTTTTCCCCACTTTTATGGCAACCTGTCTTAATTATAAGTTTTATTAAATTTGCTATTTGAGTATATAAAGGCGTTGGACTGTCATAATTGATGTCAGATTTAATACTCAATATCTTTTTTTCTAAATTATTCATATAATACTCAATAATTTTCTATATATATTATATCATAATTTTGCTTTAAATCACAAATCACAAAGTTAAATTTGCAATTTGCAAATTTAAAATTCCATCCCCCCGTCATTTTCTAACGAAAATGCCACCCCCCACAATCAAAGATTGTAGGGGGGCAAATCAGAAAGCATAAAGCAGAATAATTCATTTACATTATTTATTAATTATTCCGTTGCCCCAAATGCTTGGATCTTGAGAAAAAGTCCCGCTGTGAGTGGATAGCATTCCGGCACGATTCTCATTTTCATCCGATACATTTACAACAAAGTCAACCTTGACTTTATCTCCTATTTTAAGAGGGCTTTTATCTTTTGAATATTGTTTTAAATACTTTACAGGTATCTTTGCTTTTATTTCATAACCCTTTTTTGTTTTTGTGAATAAAACTTCACTGTTAGGAATAGATAGGTTATCTCCCCATATATCACAAACTTTGGCACCTTCTCCCATGTTTCCGGGAACCAAACATAATTGAAAATCACAATCTCTTTTATTATGCTTGGTTATTGTATCAGGTTCAAGAGAAATAAAAAATTCCATTCCCGCACCATTCCAACAAGATTTGTTATCTTTGGTGTTTACAGAGTAAACATTGGGCCCTATTATTGAATAAGATGCAAAAATATATTCTCCGTCAGTTAATATCTTAACTTCTGCTTCAAAGGGGGTGTCGGTTTCAAATCTCTTTTCTGACTTAAGAAGAATACCCGGTTTATCCCAATTAGAATTAATATCAATATTTTTAATATAAGGAATAGTATAATCCGGGATTTTAACTTGTTTGCTTTGAGGAACAAACACATCTTCAATGGCATTTTCTATAAACTCACCATTAATTTTACTGTAAATACTTTTAGCCGGTAGGTCATAAATTAAATATATAGGTTCTTCTTTAATAGTAATTTCGCCACCGTTAAATATTAAATCATTTCCCCAAAGGTCTCGTAATATGGCTTTTTGTTTTATGGGAATGTTTATTTTATCTTCTCCTCCAAATTTCCAAAAACATAGAACCGTTTTCTTTCCTTTTCCAAAAATAAAAGCACCTATATTTTCACCTAATTTTATTTGTCCGAGATATGGATTATCATCAATGGTTTGAGCCATAACTCCATAAGAGGAAACAACAGCTTTTGGAGTTTTGTCACCTCTGATAAATCCAAATTTACCATCCATTTCACCCCAAAAAGAAACATCCGTAAATCTAAAAGGATTAACTTTTTTCACACCACAAGCAAGTTGCAAAACTGAAGAACGAACTGTAAACATGGCCTGTTCTAATAAAGAAGCTCCTTGTGGGAGATTTCCTGTGGTCCAACCATATTCCGTAGACCATATTTCTGTGTCTTTCATTCCTTCTCTGTCCAATTGAGAGCGAGTTGACAATAAGAAATTAATTACACCGCCTTCTTCCGGAGGCTGAGGATATTTTGGTTCATTGTAAAGACCGGGACAATAGGGGTGTAAACTTAATATATCATAAGAACCGACTCCACCGGCTTGGTGGAATTTTGTAAGATTTCCCAAATGACATATATTAAATAGGGTTTTACAATTAGGATAAGAAGCGTGAACTCCTTTAGTTGTAGCCAAAGAAGTCTTTGCAAGGTCTTCCCATTTTTCATTGAAATTTGGAATTTCATTTTCCGGTTCATTCCAAATCTCTACACCTTCTATATCAAATTCTGTTAATATACCACTTTTTATTTTTTCGGCAACTATTTTTTCGTAAGAGGCAAAATCCGTAGGTAAATTGTTATGTTCTAATGTATCTAAATTATAGCAAATATACTTGTTCCATGTTATATTTAGTCTTTTGAAGGTTTCTGTTGTATAGGGAGATTGTCCCCCAAAGGGATTGGACCAAGGTTTAAATTCTTTAGGTCCCATAACAAAAACCGAAGAAGTGAAACCTGTGATTTTTTTGGATATATTTTCACTGTATTTTCCATATCCTGTAATATAAATCTCATAATATCCCGCCAAGGGAACATTATATTTTATTTCATCATTATATTTGGTTTTTCCTTCAAGGATTTTATTTCCATATATATCATTAATATAATATTTTAAATCTTCACAGGGGATATTTAATTGACCAACTTTAATTGTTGCTGTATCCTTGGGGTAATAGATACCACATATGCCAAACTGTTCTTCTTGAGATAGGGAAATATTTAGTGGTTTTGTGTTATCAAAAACAGGTAACGGAGTTGTGGGAACTTTTAGAGTAGTATTTTCTCCTTTTGGTAAAACTTCAATCCCGGAGCAGAATATTTCACCTCCACCATGTCCTTGAATTTGAGGAGTCAGAAGAGTCATATTTTCAGGTATATGAACTTCACATTCCATTATTTGCAGGTCCATATTTCCACTGCCCCAAACTGTAGGTCCCCAATCTACAACACCATCTTTGTTACTTAAAACTGCTCCAACTGCCACTCCGCCATTTGCCAGTATTCCCGCACTCCTTGCTCCTACTATGGCATAAACAACATAATCTTCCCCCGGTTTAACTTCTATGGCTTTTTTTGAGAGTGCCCAGTTTTCGTCCCCTGAAAGAGAAATTCCTATGATTTTTTCATTTTCAAAATATTTATACTCTCCGGTTTCTTCCTTAGCAAACCAAATATTATATCCTTCGGGTAAAGTGTTTTTTTCATTTATATTTGTAAACTTAAAAAAAGCCTAATTACTTATAAAAAATCCCCCAAAAATGGGGGATGTTATCTCCCCTTTTGATAAAGGGGACCGGTAAATGTGTCCCCCTAATTTTCGCTAGAAACATGGGGGGTGGCAAGCCGTAGGCTTGACGGGGGGGATATTTAAAATTTGCTTGCAAATTCAAAGAAAAAACTTTGATTTTTTCTATTTCTGCTTTCTGCTTTAATATTTTTAAATTTGCCACGCAAATTTAACCTATTGTGCTGTGTAATCCCAATAAGGATTACCATAACCTAATCCACTTGTGTGAACGGACAAGTCCCAAGGACCCTGACTTCTCTTGAAGTATTTGGCATGACCATCACAAAAACACCAATTTTGACCACCATTGTGTCTTTGAGCTGATTGTTGATATACTAAAATTAAATCGTGAGCTGTATTGTTTTCGCCGTCAGGTGCCACATCAGCACAAAAAACTACTTCTGAGGGATTCTTTATTTCTGCCATTGCTGTTGCTGTATCATTTGGATGATTACAGTCTGAAGAACATAAATAAACATTGTATCCGTATCCCCATGCTTTTTTTCCTATAGAGGGGCAATAATACATATTTATATTTTTAACATAAGGAAAAAGAGCATCCTTCCAAGTAAATACTGTTGGAAAGTTAGCGGCACCAAATCCCCATACATCAGTAGCCATTATGCTGCTGACAGGTCCATTGTATGTTCTCGGTTCAGGAACATTTGCAGGATAAACCTCGTCAAAATCATCAACATAAAGTTGAAGGGCTGTTCCCAATTGTTTTACATTTGACAAACATGAAGTCTGTCTGGCTTTTTCTCTTGCTTGTGCAAAAACAGGGAATAGAATTGCAGCAAGAATGGCAATGATGGCAATCACTACCAACAATTCTATTAAGGTAAAACCTTTTTTTAGATTTGTCATTTTTATACCTCTTAACAAAATATTGGTATTATGTATAATACCATTTTTCATAAATATTATACCATATTTAATGTGCTTTTGTCAAGTCCTAAAACCCTATTTTTGAAAAAAAAAGCACCTAACCGGTGCTTTTAATTTTATCTGATTTTTGAGCCGTTGGGGAGGGGGGCTTCGGGGCTGAGGAATTTAACCACTTCTTCGCCACCTGCCAGCATCATACCTTCGCTTAAAACTCCTTTCATTTTTCGTGGCTTTAGGTTGGCAACAATAATTATCTGTTTACCAACCATATAGTCAGCTTCGTAATACGGAACCATACCGGCACATACAGTTCGTATTCTCTCACCATCGTCTACTTTCATCTTATAGATCTTGTCTGTGCCTTCTAATCTTTCTACTTCCACAATAGTTGCAACTCTCAGGTCTACTTTTGCGAAATCGTCAATAGAAATATACTCTTCTTTCTTTTCTTCAGGCTTTTCTTCAGGAACTTGTGGTTTAACTTCTTCCACTTTTTTCTCCTTTTCTTTGTTTTGTTTTTTCATATCAATTCTTGGGAAAATGGGCTCAGGTTTGTTGGTTTCCACTCCTTTGAATGCACCTTCTTTAATAATATCTTCCCATTTAACATTAATATCAATATTTAACTGTCTTGCAATTTCTTTGGCCACATTTGGCATAAAGGGTTCTATTAAAATTGCCACCGCACGAACGGTTTCAAGTGCAGAAACCAAAACCTTATAAAGCTCATCATATTTTTCTTCTTTCTTCAAAATCCAAGGAGCTTTGTCGTTAATATATTTGTTTCCAACACTTATAAGATCCCAAATGGCGTTTAAGGCTCTGTCCGGAGCAAATTTATCCATTGCCTCTAAAACTTTATCGCAAGCTTGTTTTATTTCACCGATTAAGTCACCGCCTACAGAATCGGGAACTTTGCCCTCGTTGTAGGAGTTGAGCATACCGAGAGTTCTGTTTAATATATTTCCTAAATCGTTGGAAAGGTCACTGTTGTATCTTCCTCTAAAGTTTTCAAAGGAGAAGTCTGCATCTTGACCGAAGGATGTTTCTCTGCATAAATAGTATCTGACCACATCCTTACAAATTTCTACTTTTGTTCCCGTTTCTTTGGATAAATTTTCGGCAACTTTGGCAGGGTTAATGGCGTTGCCTTTTGATTTGGAGATTTTTTCTCCGTCAATGGTCCAAAAACCGTGACCTATCAAATGTTTGGGTAATTCCAAACCCAGTGCCATTAGCATTGCAGGCCAGAATGTAGAGTGGAAACGAACGAAAATGTCCTTTCCCATTAACTGCAAATCTGCAGGCCAAAGCTCAGTAAATTTCTTTGGGTCGGAGAGGTAGCCTGCGGCAGAAATATAATTAATAAGAGCGTCAAACCAAACATAAATGACTTTGCTTTCGTCTCCCGGCACAGGGATTCCCCAACCGTCGTTTTTCCTTGAAATGGAAATGTCTCTAAGACCTTGTTTGATAAAGCCCACAACTTCGTTTTTTCTAAATTCCGGCAAGAGAAAATCCGGGTGCTCTTTAATATATTTTAAAAGTTTGTCACTATATTTGGAAAGAGCAAAATAGTAGTTGTCTTCTTTAAGGAGTTCACACTTTTTTCTGCACTCAGGGTTAGGGCAAAGGTGTTCTTCACCAACTTCGCTTTCTAAGAAGAAGGTTTCGCAGGACATACAATACCAACCTTCGTATTCACCTTTGTAAATATCTCCCTGATCCTGTAATTGTTTGAATATGGCTTGAACTACTTCCGTATGTCTCGGTTGTGTGGTTCTGATAAAGTCGCTATATTCTACATCTAAGTTTTTCCAAACCCCTTGAAAAGCTTCAGAGAGTTTGTCTACAAATTCTATGGTTGGAATGCCTTTTTCTTTGGCAACTGCGGCAACTTTTGTGGCGTTTTCATCTGTTCCCGTGAGGAAATAGGGGTTTCTGCCCACAAGTTTTTCAAAACGGGTGAAAGTGTCTGCCATAATGGTTGTATATGCATTTCCTATATGAGGAACATCGTTTACATAATAAATAGGGGTTGTTATATAAAATTGTTTCATAATTTCTCCTTAATGTCTCAAAACATCTTTTAAGAAATTTTGGGATTTAGTGTCTTTTGCCTCCTTTACTGTGGTTGAAAGGGCGAGGCTTGAAAGTTTGTTTTTTCAAAGGTTCTTTTGTGGTGTCTTCCACATCTCTGAAAGTTATACCCAAATCGCTAAAATTATCCTTGGACATCTTAAAGGGCTTGGGGCCCTTCTTGTCACCACCTTTTTTAGTTACTTGGGATTTATCTTCGGACTTGTTTCTTTTTTGTCCTTTTCCCTTGTTTTTATTGTCATCGGGAGTTTCTTTTATTTCCTCATCATCGTCCAGCAAACCTTTGAAACTGTCAAAATTCATGGATTTGCCTTCAAAAGCTGTGGCGGAAGTTATTAAACTCTCCTCAGTGTTTTCTTTTACATTATAAACGTCTAAATAGTCAAGTTCTTCTTTGGTCACGCATTCACAACTTTCATTACACAAGTCTGTTTGAATACCGTGTTTTTTACATACCCCCGGGGCCACCACTTTGGCTATGGGCATATTGAGCATAGCACCTTCTTCGTTTTCCAAAATAACAGTGTTGGAGATGATGTTATAATCCTTGACTTTTACATTTCCTTGTTCTGTTTTTAGAATACAACCGGAACAGGGAAGGTACTTGGTGGCTTTTGCATAATATTCATGTTCATATTTTAAACAACACATGAGTTTTCCGCAGCAACCGGAGAATTTTGCCGGGTTTAAAAACAAAGATTGATCCTTTGCCATTTTCATGGAAACCGGGTCAAAATTGGTTAAAAATCTGTTGCAACACAGACGCTGTCCGCAAGAACCGTAACCTCCCACTAATTTTGCTTTATCACGAACACCTATTTGGAGCAGTTGAATTTTAAGGTGAAGGGCGGCGGCTATATCTTTTACCAATTCTCTGAAATCCACTCTTCCGTCAGCGGAGAAAGAAAAGGTAATCATGGTTTCGTCAAAGGACATTTCCGCGTCCAATAATTCCATGGGAAGATTGTGTTTTTCTATTTTTTCTTGGCAGATTATCATAGCTTCTTCCTCTCTTTGTCTGTGAGAGGCGTCTTTTTCTATATCTGCGGTGGTGGCAATTCTTTCCACATCTTTTAAGGTTCCCACAATTTCGTCATCGGAAACATCTTTAGGTCCTTGAATAACATAACCTAATTTGGAACCTCTTGCGGTGATGGTGATCACATAGTCACCTTCTTTTATATCTAAATCCTTAGGACCGAAATAATACACCTTTCCGGTCTTTTTAAAGGATACACCTATTACTCTTGGCATTTAATAATCCTTAAATCTTATTAAAAAAACATACATAATTATTATATCACAAAAATAGTATTATAATCAAATCACAAATTACAAATCTGTCCCCCTAACCCCAAATCCCTAAAAATTTCGCAAGCTCAATTTTATGGGAATGGGTTTTAGGGATTTGGAAAAAGATGGGATTAGCCCATACTTAAACTTTTCAGATCGTGGAGCTATCGCACCACTTTGGTTGGTGGGCTATAAGCATTGTAGACGCTTTATAAAATTTAGTCGCCGGTATGATATTCTGCATTCATCATTAAATTATTCATTATTCATTATGCATTCTGCATTACTTAAAAACTTTCGTTATAGGCATTTATTAATGAATAATAATACTCAATGGAGTGGGCGTTGAGAATCTTAGAATCTTCTATATTTGTGATTAACATTATTCCCATAAGCCTGTTGAAATCGTTTGGTATGGTTAAGATCTTTGCGGGTTTAGGGTCAACAACTATGCTTCCTATGATATTACATACATCATAGGTGGTTTTTCCTCCGTCTTTTGCGGAAACATTATATTTCTTTGTATAAAAATCTTCTACAGAAGGAGCTAATCGGTTGAGCTCCTTGATTATTTTATCCATATCCTTGTTTGATAGACCAACGTATTTAAAACCTGTTATGTTTAAAAATGAATCTGCTGCATTGTTAAGGATATCTTTACTTAGGTTTGAGGTTTGAATGTCTACTCCGTAATGTCTCCAATTGTCCCAATAGGGAATGGCGGGGACGAAATCTCCATTGTTTATAAAGTTAAAAGCTTGGCTTATTCCCGTCTGTTGGGTAGTCACATTCGGTGATGCCATGGTGTATGTGTAAATGTTTTCAGTATTTAGATAATCTTTTTCCTGTAGAAAATTGGATAAGAGGTTGGCTACACCGGCACCTCTTGAATGTCCGCAAATCCATATTTTGTTTATATCTTTATCTTTGAGATTATATTTTTCAACATATTCATCCAATGATTTTATCACATCGTCGGAGGCTATTTTAAATCCTTCGTGAAATTCTCCTTCGCCTATGTTAAAATTACTGAACCATTCTCCTAAAACGGTTCCTCTTATTACAACACATATAATATTATAAGTTTTTCTGTTAATGTTAAGGGTTCTTTTGCCTATGGCATACATAACTCTGTCGGAATCTTCTTTTGACATGGAAACATTTAAATTGTGAAGTTCCACATCGGTAAATCCCGCTTCGGTTAAAAATTTTCTTATATATTTGTCTTCCGCTCCTTTATAATCGGTTGAGTAGGCACTTCCGGAGGCAACCAGGGATAAAACTGCCAAATCTTTGTTATATTTATCACAGGTTTCAGAGAACATTTCCGGGGTTAGTCTGTATTCCAAATCAAAAGTATATTCTTTTGAACGAACATATTCTTTTTCACTTTCCGCCACAGTTTTTGCAGCATCGTCAGAACTTTTATATTCTTCTTTCTTTTTGTTCTTTTCAAGAGGGATTAAGTCATCCGTTCGAGGAATTGTGGCTTTCATATTCGGATTGGTTTGGAACAGCATGTCAAAGCAGATATATTTCATTCTTTCTTCTTGTGCCATTACAAATATAAAGTAATCCTGACCCGGAACCAAATCCTTATCGGAGATTTGTATTTTGTTTTCTTTTGATTGGGCAGTGTAAACAATTTTGTTTATGTAGGGCATTTGGTTTTTGAAAAGTATGTCCAAAAGAAATATGGTATAAAGTTCCACATCTCCGCTGGCTTCCCATTCTATTGTATAAGTCCCGTTGTCATTGTTTATTATTTTTTTGTCATATTGATTTAAATTGATGTCTTGGGCAAATAAAGGGAAACTTATACATAAAATGATTAAAAGAACAATTAATTTTCTCATTTTATAATCTCTCTGTAATCTCTCGGATATTTTTTTTTGGTCTTTGATATTTTTTTAATTATAATAAGGTATTTTTGTGTGTTTGATATAGGCACACAGACAGTTTTAATCTCACTTATTACTCCGCCTAAATTCTTAATGGTATTTTGAGCTCTTTGAATCTCGTCCTTAATATTTATTGATTTTAAAGCTATAAACACGCCCCCAAGCTTTACATAGGGGAGAGCGATTTCCGAAAGAATCTTCATATCGCTGACGGCTCTGGCACATACACAGTCAAATTTTTCTCTGTATTCCATATTGTGTGCCAAAACCTCTCCTCTGCCTGTTAGGAAGGTCACATTATTCACCGAAAGGCTCTTACAGGTTTCTTTTACAAAGTTTATTTTTTTGGCAGTGCTGTCCAACATAACAACTTTATTGTTTGGATTCATTATTGCAAGTGGCACACCGGGGAAGCCGGCACCGGTTCCTATGTCCAAGAATATATCTCCATTTTTTGGGGTGTATGCCAGCAGAGTAGTGAGAGAATCTAAAAAATGATCGGTTAATACTTTATTTGGCTCTGTTATTCTTGTTAAGTTCATGACTTTATTCTTTTCAACAAGAGCTTCAGCATATTTATCCATTAAATTAAGCTGATCATTAAGGGCAACAAGGCCTAAGTCTTCTATGCCTTGTTTTAATAAATTTGTATTTATCATATATTAAATAGATCAAAGGGCTTTTCTGTATAAATTTCACTTTTTTTGAAACATAAGCCCAATTCTTGGACCTTGTTGTGACAAGCTTTAATATCACTTATAAGCATTTGTTTTTCAGCCTCTCCTTTGTAGGTGAGAATGTAAGAAGGATGAAGGGAAGGCATAACAAAAATATCTTCTGATTGAATAAAAGTGCCTCTTATTTCATTCATTTTTATTGTATTTTTGTTTAAAATAAATTTTGTTGCCGGAGCACCTAAACTTAAAATAATCTTTGGGTTGATTATTTCTATTTGTCTTTTTAGCCATTTAGAACAAATTTTGGTTTCCTCTTTGGTGGGAGGACGGTTTTTGTTGGTTTTGCCTTCTATGATACAAGGTCTGCATTTCATAACATTGGCAATAAAGACTTGTTCTCGGTCTAAACTTGCTTCCTTAAGGCATTGATCTAAAAATTTCCCCGCCTTCCCTACGAAAGGTCTTCCTGTTTGGTCTTCTGTGGCACCGGGAGCTTCGCCGATTATAAGTAGGGGAGAGTTAGGATTCCCCTCACCAAAAACAATGTTTGTTCTAAGTTCCCATAGAGAACAATCTTTGCAATTTCTTATTTGGTTTTTCAGACTATCAAAAAGAGTTTTCTTATTCGGCATATTTTTTAAATTTTAAATCTGTCCCCCTAATCGAAAATAAATATCTCTCCCCCCCTCACCAAGGGTTCCCGAAAAGTCGTAGCGTAGCAAGACTTTTTGGGATTTGGTGCTACGTAAGGAAAACGTCCATCTCCCCTTTTGCATTCCCTCGCTTTGCGAGATAAAGGCTCTGTTGCGGCAAAAAGCCTCAGTGGTTAGATTCACCCTCTTTGAACTGAATTTGCAACCGCAAATTCCTTTCATCCAAGGGTTCCCAAAAAGTTGAGCGAATAGCGAAACTTTTAGGGATTTGGAAGGAGGGGGGACCGGCGAACCCAAGGGTTCCCGAAAAATA
>JAFSVJ010000023.1 GCA_017445025.1 Abditibacteriota bacterium
AGTGGTGCGAAGCACCACACTCTCCCCCTTTTAAAGGGGGTAAGGGGGGGGTATATTTTGCATTCTGCATTTAATTTTGCATTTTGCATTGTGCATTATGCATTAAGAATTCCATCCCCCGTCTTTTTGCCTTCGGCAAAAATCCACCCCCCAAGCCTGTCGGCGTAGGGGGACAGGGTTGTGCGAAGCACCACAATTATTTTGCATTTTTCATTAATAAAGGAGCCGAGGGCTCCTTTTGTTTTCTTTGTCTTAAAAAAACATTTTGGATACCTCTCTTTTTTCACTCTTAAAACTTTAAAAAATCTTTAAAATATGGTATAATATATATGGTGTTAGTTTAATTGATATTTTTTTAACACTAAAATAAGTAATTTTTTGTAGGCACTATGCCGAGATTATAAGGAGCTTTTTATGGCAAGAAAAATGGTTAATATGGACGGAAACGCTGCCGTCTCTCATGTTGCCCATGCAGTAAATGACGTTATAGCCATTTACCCTATCACCCCTTCCAGCCCTATGGCTGAAGTCTGTGATGAAAAGTCTGCACGTGGCGAAAAGAATATTTGGGGAATTATCCCTTCCGTTACAGAAATGCAAAGTGAAGGTGGTGCCTCAGGTGCCGTTCACGGTGCCCTTTCAACCGGTGCCATGACCACCACATTTACAGCCTCTCAGGGACTTCTTTTGATGATCCCCAATATGTATAAAATCGCAGGTGAATTGACACCTACAGTTTTCCACGTATCAGCAAGAGCCTTGGCCGCTCAAGGTCTTTCCATTTTCGGTGACCACTCCGACGTTATGGCATGTCGTCAAACCGGTTTTGCCATGCTCTGTTCCAACACAGTTCAAGAAGCTATGGATATGGCTCTTATAGCTCAAGCTTCCACCCTCCGTGCAAGAGTGCCTTTCCTCCACTTCTTTGACGGTTTCAGAACCAGTCACGAAATCCAAAAGATTGAAGCTCTTGATATGGAAGATATCAAAGCTATGATAGATGACGATCTTGTTATAGCTCACAGAAAGAGAGGTCTCTCTCCCGATCATCCCACCATTAAAGGAACCGCACAAAACCCTGACGTTTACTTCCAAGGAAGAGAAGTTGCCAACAAGTATTACGAAGCCGTTCCCGCCATTGTTCAAGAAGAAATGGACAAGTTTGCCAAAATAGTGGGCAGACAATACAAGATATTCCAATACTACGGTGCAGAAGACGCCGAAAAAGTTATAGTTATTATGGGTTCCGGTGCCGATGTTTGTCAAGAAACCATTGACGCATTAAAGGGTGAAAAAATCGGTGTTATGATGGTTCGTCTCTTCAACCCGTTCTCCGCAAAAGATTTCATCAAAGCTATGCCAAAAACTGTTAAGAAAATAGCTGTTTTGGACAGAACCAAAGAGCCCGGTGCTTTAGGAGAACCATTATACTTAAATGTTGTTTCCGCATACGCAGAAGCCCTCTCTTGCACAAAGTGTGATTGTGTCACAGCTATGCCTACAATAGTTGGCGGAAGATATGGTTTAGGTTCAAAAGAATTTACTCCCGCTATGGTTAAAGGTGTATTTGACGAGCTGTCAAAAGACGCTCCCATGAACCACTTTGTAGTAGGTATTGAAGACGATGTTTTGGGCAAATCCATTGCTTACGATAAGTCCTTTGACGCCTCCGCAGAAGGTGTTTACCAAGCCATGTTCTTCGGTCTCGGATCTGACGGAACCGTTGGTGCCAACAAGAACTCCATTAAGATTATCGGTAACTTAACAGACAACTACACCCAAGCTTACTTCGTTTACGACTCCAAGAAAGCCGGTTCCATTACCACTTCTCACTTAAGATTCGGTAAACAACCCATTAAGGCTCCTTACCTTATTACCAGTGCCGACTTTGTAGCCTGTCACAACGAAGCATTCATTGAAAAATATGATATGTTAAAGAACCTTAAGGTTGGGGGAACCTTCCTCTTAACTTCCGACACTCCCGCCGACAAGGTTTGGGACACTCTCCCAATTGAAGTTCAACAACAATTAATCGACAAGAAAGCCAAATTCTTCGTAATTGACGCTCTCCCAATAGCCGAAAAATTAGGCCTTGGTGCAAGAATCAACGTTATCATGCAGACCGCTTTCTTCAAGATTTCCAATATTATTCCTCTTGAGGACTTTGTAAAGGCTATTAAAGACGCCAACCAAAAGTCCTACGGAAAGAAGGGTGACGCTGTTGTTAAAATGAACAACGACGCTGTTGACCAAGCTCTTGACAACGTATTTGAAGTTGCCGTTCCGGACAAGGTGACCTCTACTTTCCACAAGCCCGCAAACGTTCCCGCAGACGCTCCCGAATTTGTAAAACAATTTACAAGTGTTGTTATGGCTAACGAAGGTGATATTCTTCCTGTTTCTGCCATGAGTGAAGACGGAACTTTCCCTGTAGGAACCACAAAATATGAAAAGAGAAATATTGCTTTCAACATTCCTCAGTGGAATCCGGAAAAATGTATTCAATGCGGACGATGTGCCCTTTACTGTCCTCACGCAGCATTAAGATTAAAAGCTTATGACCCCAAATACCTTGAAGGCGCTCCCGCCACATTTAAGTCAACGGAAGCAAAAGCAGGTTTGGGTAAAGCTGTTAAGGACGCAGGCTATGTGTTTACAGCACAGGTAGGTCCTTTGGATTGTACCGGTTGTGGTGTTTGCGCAAAATATTGTTTGGGTAATAAGGATCCTGAAAACCCCGCTCTTAAAATGGTTCGTCAAGCTCCTTTGAGAGACCAAGAAGAAGAGAACTTCCAATTCTTCCTTAACATTCCCGATACAGACCAAAGTATGCTTAACATTGCCACAGTTCAAGGCTCACAGATGTTAAAGCCACTCTTTGAATTCTCCGGTGCTTGTGCAGGTTGTGGTGAAACCGCCTATGTTAAACTTGTTTCTCAACTCTTCGGTGACAGAGCTGTTATAGCTAACGCTACAGGTTGTTCTTCCATCTATGGCGGAAACTTACCAACCACTCCTTACACCACCAATGCACAGGGCAGAGGTCCCGCATGGTCCAACTCCCTCTTTGAAGACAACGCCGAATTCGGTATGGGATACAGATTAACCATTGACAAGTTTAACGAAATGGCTAAGGATTACCTTAACAGAGCTGTAAAAGGCAATATGTGTGACGCTGATTTGGCTAAGGAAATTTTGGAAGCTTCCCAAAAGACCAATGCTGAAATTGATGCTCAAAGAGAAAGAGTTGCTAAATTAAAGAGTCAACTCAAACCCGACGAGTGTCCTATTTGCAAACAACTCTACTCCCTTGCCGATTACCTTGTTCGCAAATCCGTATGGATCTTCGGTGGTGACGGTTGGGCTTATGATATAGGTTACGGTGGACTTGACCACGTTGTTGCTTCTAACAAGAATGTAAACATTTTGGTTCTTGACACTGAGGTTTATTCTAACACAGGTGGACAGATGTCCAAGGCTACTCCTCGTGGTGCCATTGCCAAGTTTGCCGCTGCCGGTAAGACTATGGGCAAGAAGGACTTAGGTCTTATTTGTATGAGCTACGGAACAGCTTATGTTGCAGCTGTTTCCCAAGCAGATCCCGCTCACTTGGTTAAGACAATGATTGAAGCCGAAGCATACGATGGTCCTTCAATTATTATTGCCTACTCACACTGTATTAACCACGGTATCAGCACCACCAACGGTTTGGCTGAACAACAAAAGGCTCTTGACGCAGGATACTGGCTCCTTTACAGCTACAACCCTGACGCAGAGGGCAAGAAGTTTATCTTCAACAAGAAACCTATTAAGTCAACCTTGGCAGAATTTGCCGCAGGTGAAAACAGATTTAAGCAGCTGAAGAAACTTGCTCCGGAATCCTACGACAAGATTATTGAAGCAGGTCAAAGAGACATTGAGGCAAGAATTGCCAAGTATGAATACTTAGCTGCTCAAGAATAAAACACAGGGGCGTCAAACGCCCCTTTTTTATAATGCTTAATGCATAATGCTCAATGCACAATAAATTCTTAGAAATTTATTTCATAAATTTCGTTTTTAAAAATGCAAAATATAATCCCCCGCCCCTACGGGGCACCCCCTTTTGAAAAGGGGGCAGAGTGGTGCTCCGCACCACTAAGGTTAGCGGGCTTTATAATTTATAGTTGGCTTTTTTTTACAATTTTATGGAAGAAGAACGAGAACCCAGATATTCACAATTTAAAAGAACTCCCGAGAACCCCTTTCGGGATATAATGCCCGGTTGGTATCCCAATACCAAAAAACTTTATGTCATTATAAAGGAATGGAAAAGTTATGTGGGAGAGTTTTTTTATAACAATTCTCTCCTTTTGGGAATATATAAAGAGGGTATTCTGTCCGTTGCTTGTAAGGATAGTGTTATATCTTATGAAATGAATCTCAATAAGCAGACCATTATTGATAGGATTAACGCTAAACACGGGCAAGATTATATAGTGGATATCACTTTTAATAATGCCAGATATACAAAGAAAAAGATAAACCAAAAAAAAGAAAAACCCAAACAGGATTATGATAAGGTGGAGCTTTCCGCAGAAAAACTGGCAGAAATAGAAGAGGCTTTGAAAGAATTTGAAGAAGGTCCCTTGAAAGAAAAAATAAGGTTGATTAAGATAGATTTTGCCAAAAGTGAGATAATAAATTAAATTTGCGTTGCAAATTTAAAATTCCATCCCCCCGTCAGTCCTTCGGATTGCCACCCCCCAAGCTATCGCTTAGGGGGACAGAATGTATACCATAGCCGGCCTTAAACTTTAGAGCCCGCTAACCTATGTCGAACGCAGTTTGACGTTTTTGTGATTTAAATTCCATCCCCCCGTCATTTGCCTTTGGCAAATGCCACCCGGGCGGGTGGGTGTCCTTGAGGCTCCGAAAAGTCGTTAAGACTTTTTGGAGAATGGACTCTTACGATTAGGGGGACAGATTTGTGATATGGAAAATTATGCATTATTCATTAAATTTGTTATGCCTATGAAAAAACTATTTTTTGTTATAATTTTAATATTCATATCCGTATTTTTGTGGTCTGCAGACTTTTCCTTTGCTGTCCTAAATGTGGGACAGGGGTTGTGTGTGGTTATCCAAGACACCACAGGTAAGGTTCTTATGTATGACTGTGGCACCAGCGATTTTAACGATATTGATTTTAGCCAAAACGAAAAGGTTTTTGACCGTGTTGCTTTGCCCTACCTCAAATCTATAAACGCCAAAGCTATAGATATTATGGTCCTCAGTCACCCTCATACAGACCACTTTGTAGGGCTTAAGAGAGCTTTTGATTTTTATTATGTTGGAGCATTTTTATATAACGGATATAACAGCAATAACAAAAATTACAGCAACCTTGCCAAAACCGTAACGAGTAAGTTGCAACCGGAAATAATCTATGCCGGTCAGACTTTTAAGCTTGGAAAGGATGTGAATTTTCAGGTTTTCTCCCCCATTAGCGGTGTTTATTACAAAGATCCTGACTGCAACAGTATAGTTTTAAAGGTCACATATAAGGATAAAACCTTCCTCTTGACGGGAGATTTGGATCAAGCCGCAGAGCCTCTTATTATGGAAAAGTTCGGTAAAGAGCTTCAAAGCCATGTGTTGGTCTGCGGAGGTCACGGAACCAAATATTCCTCTACGGATAAGTTTTTAAATATGATAAAGCCTAAATATGCCATTATTTCTTGTGGTATCAATAATCCATATCACTTGCCTCACGAACCTTTACTGAAAAGATTGAGAGGGATAGGAGCAACAATTTATAGGACAGATACACAAGGAAATATAGTGTTTAAGGTGAAAGATAATCAACTGACGAAGGTTGATTGACTCCCCACGATGAAAAATCTCAGATTTTTCATCGTTGTCGGGTGGGTGGGGGTCCCAAGGGCTCCCGAAAAATCGCAAGATTTTTAGGATAAATATGAAAGTTTTACAGGTTTTCGGGCATTTGAATTTCTGCGGTGCGGAAAGCAGAATGATGGATGTTTACAGATCCCTTGACAGAAAGGAAATAGTTTTTGATTTTCTCTCTCAAACAAGAGAAGAGGGAGATTTTGAGCCTGAAATCAAAGCTCTTGGTGGAAAGGTCATTAAAATTACTCCCCCTCGTCAGTGTGGGATTTTCACTCACATAAAGGAGCTTAGAGAAGTCTTTCGTCAAGGAAATTATGACGCTGTTCACGCTCACACCCTTCATCAATGCGGAATAATTCTTCTTGCCGCCTATCTTGAAAAAGTTAAAGTTCGTGTGGCTCACGCTCGCAACAGCAACACTTCCCACACAGGTCTCAAAAACGCCCTTCAAGTTCAAATAGGAAAGCTTCTAATAAAACTTTTTGCCACAGACAGAATTGCCGTATCCAAGCTTGCCGGGGATTTTCTCTTCGGCAAAAGTCCTTTTAAAGTTATTCCCAATGCCATTGATGTTTTTAAATATATAGATGTTCCCGAAGATAAAATCCAAAGTGTTCGAGAAGAGTTTAACCTATCCCCCGGCACAAAAGTCATAGGACACATAGGTCGTTTTGAACCTATGAAAAACCACAAATTCATAACAGATTGGTTTGAAGATTTCAGCAAAAGTCACCCGGATTTTTCTCTCATGCTTGTAGGTGAAGGCTCTCTCTTTGATGAGATTAAAAATAATGTAAAAGAGCGAGGTTTGGACAAAAAAGTTATTTTTACGGGAAAACGAGGGGATGTGCCGGTTTTACTCAAGGTTTTTAATGTGTTAATCCTCCCGTCTTTGTTTGAAGGTCTCCCCGGAGTGGTTTTGGAAGCAGAGGCTTCAGGTATTCACTCTGTGGTGGCTGATGTGGTCACCAAAGAAGCGGATATGGATATGGGCAGAGTTCACTATTTACCTTTGGATAAACCTGAAAAATGGGGAAATTTTGTCAGTGAGTATGCCCTTATGCCAAGGGCAGAGAAAGATATTATTATCTCAGCTTTTGATAAAAAAGGCTTTACAGTCCGATCCACAGCGGAAAAATATACAGAGATTTACAAGGGAAAATGAAAAATATAGTCCTTCTTGTGTCATCCTTGACTGTCGGAGGTCGGGAAAGAATAGCCGTAAACACATATAAATGTCTCAAAGACAATTATAATTTGTTTTTTGTGGTTTTTAACAGAGTAGGAAGTGAATATGAATTCCCTTATGACATTCACTCTCTTGATGTTCCCGCCACCGGTAATAAAATAAAAAAATTTTTTAACCTGTTTCTCAGAGGTCGTCGGCTCCTGTCTTTTTGCAAAAAGAATAAAATTGACTGTATATATTCTTTCGGCGAGGCTGCCAATTTGGCGGGAGCTTTTGTGAAAAGGTCTTTAAATATAAAATTAATCTGTGCCATTCACGGTTTCAGAGAAGTTTATAAGGGAAGTGTTCCCTCTTATTTTGTGGGCGTTGCGGACAGAATTATTTGTATTTCCCAAGATATGGAAAAGGAGTTTTTGGGATTATATCCACAGGCTCCTACTTGCATTGTGGAAAACGGATATGAAATCAAATCCGTTGAAAACCTTGCCCAATTTGACCCCATGGCACCGAGATTGGTGGCAATGGGACGTATGGTGCCGGTTAAGGCCTTTCATAGGCTTATTTTGGCATTTAAAGGCATAAAAGAGGTTTTCCCGCAAGCCACCCTAACCATAATCGGAGAGGGACCTTTGAGAGAAAATCTTTCAAATTTGGCAGAAGAAAACCATGTTTTTGTTAATTTTGTGGGATATAAGGAAGATCCTACAGAAGAGTTAATTAAACACAATATTTTTGTTTTGTCATCAAAAAATGAAGGGTTTCCAAACTCCCTTATAGAGGCGTTGAGTTGCGGATTGTGCGTAGTAAGTGTGGATTGCAAGTCGGGACCTCGGGAGATTTTGTCAGAAAAATATACACAGGAAAGAGTTAAAAATGTTGTGTTTGAAAAGTATGGAGTCTTGGTAGAAGAGAGCGAAAGGGTTCCTCTCTTATTAAAAGAAGCTGTTTGTGACCTTGTTAAAGATAAAGAGAAAAGAGATTATTACAGAGCTGTGGGCCCTCATCGGGCAAAAGATTTTTCTTTGGAAGTATATAAGGAAAAGATAAAGAAACTTTTATAATGCAAAATGCACAATGCACAATGCAAAATTAAATGCAGAATGAAAAATACTACCCCCCTTAATCCCGGGTGGGTGGGAGAAAGCCTAAGGGTTCCCGAAAAGTTGAACTTGTGAAACTTTTTGGGAAATGGCTTAAAGGGGGGAATGGCTGGGTGCAGACTTTAAAGAGCATCTATAGTTTTTAGAGCCTACTAACATAAGTGGTGCAAAGCACCACAATCTGATTTTAAATTAGCATTATTTATGACTTTAACCATTAAACCAAATAATATTAAAATAGAAGTTGAAAAAGGCATTCTGCTCTCCGAGGCTTTGAGAGGATATGCCAAAATAGAGATGATTTGTGGGGGCAAGGGTATTTGCGGAAAGTGTAAAGTCCTTGCCACAGGTGATCTGTCCCCTATAACAGAAAAAGAAAAAGCTTTTGAAGAGAACTGTCGTCTTGCTTGCACTACCAAAATACTCGGTGATGCCACGGTTTTTGTTCCTGACAAAAAGGTTTCCGGTCAAATCTTAACTCAAAACCTAATAAGATCCGTTCCTGTGAAAAATGAGTTTAACAAAAACTATGGAATTGGTTTTGATATAGGGTCCACCACTCTTGCCGCCTACTTAACAAGTCTTGAAACAGGAAAAGTTCTTTCTGTATCCTCCGGTATGAACTCTCAAATATTTTACGGTGAAGATCTAATCTCGCGAATAGATTATATTAACACTCATCCAAAGGGGTTGAAAACACTTCAAAAAGCTGTGGTAGGGGTTTTAAATGAGCTTGTGGATAATCTCTGTAAAGAAAACAACCTTTCTCAAACAGACATAAAAAAAGCCACTTTTGTGGGTAATACCTGTATGAACCATATTATCCTCGGTGTGGACCCAAAATCTTTAGGGGAAGCGCCTTATGAACCGGTTTTTTATAATTCTGTGGTGAAAAAATCGGAAGAAATTGGCATTAATATTAACGGAGATTTGTTCTTTTTCCCCAACATAGCCGGTTTTGTGGGGGGAGACACTGTAGGGGTTATTCTCTCTGCCATGAAAGAAGACAGAGGGGAAACAGCTCTTGCTGTGGATATTGGAACCAACGGGGAAATGGCTTTGCGTCACAAGGGCCGTTTGTTGGTCTGTTCCGCCGCCGCGGGACCCGCTTTTGAAGGTGGAGGTATTTCCTGCGGAATGAGAGGGGCTATAGGAGCTGTGGATAGTGCTTGTGTTGAAAAGGGTGAAGTGAAAGTTCATGTTATAGGCACAGGAGAACCCTTAGGGATTTGCGGTTCCGGTTTGGTGGACTTGGTCAGCACTTTGGTGGATGAAGAGATTATTGACGAAACAGGCAGAATGGAAGAAGATTTTGTCATATCTCCAAAAGTGTCCTTAACTCCTAAGGATGTGAGAAATTTGCAACTTGCCAAAGCCTCCATCGGTGCTGCAATTAAAACTCTTTTGTCTTATGTGGGATTGAGTGAAAAGGATTTGGATAAAATCTATTTGGCGGGGGGCTTCGGAAATTATCTTAACAAGAAGTCTGCTGTAAAAATAGGCCTTTTGCCGAATATAGATTTAGATAAAATCATTCCTATAGGAAACGCTGCGGGAAGCGGTGCGGTTTTGGCATTAATTAATTCAGATGAGTGGGAAGCAACGGAAAAGATACGATCTCAAGCGGAACATATTGAACTGGCCCATTCCTCTGAGTATCAGGAGAATTTACTGGAAAGCATGATGTTTGAGTAATCTGTGGTGCTTTAATTATACCCCCCACGATGAAAAATCACCGATTTTTCATCGTTGCCCCCCAAGGGGGGCAGGATGTTGGCTTTTTAGCTCCCTTTTTTCCTATGGTTATTTTTGAGCAAATCCAAAATCTTGAGACTTACCTATAAACACCTTTTTTGGTAGTATATTTTATTCTCTGTCTTCGAATGTTCATAAAATACACTACCAAAAAAGATGTTATGTAATAGATTTATCTAAATTTTAATTTCGTATTTGCTCAAAAAAAAACCATAACAAAAAAAGGGGCGTTCCTTAAATTTTAAGGCTGGCTATGGTTGATTGACTTCACCCTCTTTGAACTAAGATTTGCATAGAATGAGGTGCCACGATTTCTTTGGTCAAAAAAGGAGAAATAAATGGTGGCGATCAAAGACGCAAATGGTAAATATACCCTAAATTTCCGAAAATGTGTTATAATAGAAGTGGTGGAGAACCACACTTCAATCCGGGAA
>JAFSVJ010000024.1 GCA_017445025.1 Abditibacteriota bacterium
AACTTCAGAAGGACGAGAAAGAGTAGCTAATGTAGCTAAAACACCACCCGGAGCACATGTCACCAAAACAGCATTAGCTGCATAAGAAGAACCGGGATATCCAAATCCAAAATCTTTAACGATTTGAGATTTTCCGGCAGCAGAAGGACAACAGAAAATACCACCATTCTTTACATAAGGCCATAGTTGATATACAAAGCTTGACTTATAACCGTTGCTATTGTCAACAGTCATGTCGGCATATGTATTCCAAGTTCCGGCAGGAAAGGCTTCGTCATAATCGTCAACATAAAGCTGTAAAGCTGTTCCCAACTGCTTCATATTTGACAAACAACTTGTCTGTCTTGCTTTTTCTCTTGCCTGAGCGAAAACGGGGAATAGAATTGCGGCAAGTATAGCGATAATAGCGATTACCACTAACAATTCTATTAAGGTGAAACCTTTTTTGAACATTGTAATGTTCCTCCTGTGATATATTTTAGATGTAATATTTCTTATTGGTTTTCAAACAAATTAAGAATTATTACATAAATATTATACCATATCAAAAAACAAAAAAACAAGTGGTAATTTCTGAATTTCGCTAAAATTCATTACAATGAATTATATGTTTTTTCTTTAAATGAAAATATGCTGTATATAAAATTTATTGAGTTTTCATTTAAAGATATAAGTAATTTAAAAAATTTTAAAAAAAGTCATTGTAATGATTTATAATTTGATTTTTCCTGTCAGATTTGGTATAATTTAGTTGAATAAAAAAGGGGTTTGTGTTATGACAAAAAAGGAAAGCGTAGTTTTATATGTTAAAGATAAAATAGAGAGAGGACTTTGGAAGGAAGGCACTCGTATAAGAAGCGAAAGTTCTCTTGCAGAGGATTTAAAAGTGTCTGTGGTCACAGTGCGAGGTGCTTATACTCAGCTTGAAAAAGAAAATATCATAGAAAGGATACAGGGTAGCGGAACTTATATCAAACAGAATTCCCTTAACAAAAAATACATTTTGATTATTATAGAAGAGAGTATTTATTCGGAAAAGAAAATGTATTGGTTTAAATATTTATCCGAAGAAGTATATAACTTTTTCAAAAAAAGGGGTTATACTCCTCTTTACATTATGAAGAACACTTTAGAGTTAATAAAATCCTTTGATCTCAAAAATGTGGCTGCCATAGTAAATATTTTGCAAACAAGTTTTCAAATCATGGAAAAAGCCGTAGAGATGAATATTCCCATTATTGAATTTGGACTTAAAAGATTTAAATATGCCACAGTCACTCACAACACCATAGCACAATTTAAATGTGTGTTAAAATTAATAGAGGATTTTAAATTAAAAAATGTTTTGATTTTTAATAAAGAAAATGATTGTTATTTAAACGGAGATTTAATAGATAAATATTATTCTTATTATTTTAAAGAAAAGTATACTTGCTATACCAAAAACGATAACGATAAAGATAAAACCCCGGAAGAGTTTAAAAAGTTGTTTGATTCTATAAAGAAAACTCCCGACGGAATAGTGTTTATAGACAGAGAACCTTTGAATTTTTTGTTGAAACATCAATCCTCATACGGAAAATTTTTGAAAAAGCCTAAAATAATCTGTTTTTCCGACGGATTGTTTGAATACAGAAAAGATTTTAATTGTATTTATTTGGAAATGGATTATAAGAAAACAGCTGAAGCCCTTTGCAACCTAACTCTTGAAAATATGAAAAAAGAATACAATACAGTCAAAACCATAGTCATCGAACCGGAAATCAAATATCATTAAAAAAAGGAGCAAAACGCCCCTTTTCTGCCCCCCTAAACTCGAAGAGTTGGGGGCATCTCCCCTTTTGATAAAGGGGAGCATTGAAACCCGCACCCACCGTGGTGCGAGGTTTCAAGCAGGGGTATAGATATGACAAGCCTATTGTGTTTAATCAACTGACGGGGGGATAAATCAAAATTTGCTTACAAATTATGAGAAAAATCATTGATTTTTCAATTTGACATTCTCAAAATAAGTCAATTAGTGATGATTTTTCAAATCATCACAAAAAAAATCTTCGATTTTTTTATATTCCCCCCCCCGTCTTTTTTGCGGAGGGAAAAATCCACCCCCCATTTTTCTAACGAAAAATAGGGGGACACATTTAGCGGGTGCGAAATACTTCTAACAAAAAAAAGGAGCGAAACGCTCCTTTTTTGTTCTTTTAAATAACGAAATTTATGAAATAAATTTCTAAGAATTTATTGTGCATTTTGCATTTATTAGTCCCACTGCGACCAGAATATTTTGTTTGTGTGTGCTGCATGCTTTAAGTATTTGGCGTGACCGTCACCAAAGCAAACGTTTCCACCGCCGTTATGTATGTTTCCGATAGAACCCCAAGCGTCCGGCATTGTTTTACCTGTGCCGTCCCATGTTAAGCTATCAATTGAGTTTCCGCTGGGACTCATAGGGTAAAAAGCCCAATATCCTCTTGAATTAATATATTCATAACAAAAAGCTTGTTCTGAAGGGTTGTTTAATGCAGCCATTGATGGGTGTGTTTGGATGTAGTATGAGAAGAAATATGATGTGTTTCCTCTGTAATCTTTTCCGGTTACCATGGACCAATCGTGAGGAGCTGCTGCCCCTGTGTCTTTTCCCGCACTTGGACAAACAAACATTTTCATATTTTTAACATAAGGGAAAATACATCCACCCCAGCTTCTTCCGATTTGGGTAGAGTCCCAAACTTGGTCAAAGGTCCAAAGGTCGTATACACCGGTTCCTGCGTATGTTCCGACGATTAAGTTTATAGGGTAAGTTTCGTCGTAATCGTCGGTGTAAAGTTGGACCGCTGTTCCGATTTGTTTTAGGTTAGACAAACAACTGGTTTGTCTTGCTTTTTCTCTTGCCTGAGCGAAAACGGGGAATAGAATTGCGGCAAGTATAGCGATAATAGCGATTACCACTAACAATTCTATTAAGGTGAAACCTTTTTTGAACATTGTAATGTTCCTCCTAATTTGATTTGTGTTTTTTTGATATAGATTTAAAATGTAAATTTAAAGGTAAAATTTAGGGAATATTTGCTTTTTAAATCGCTGTCATATATATTATACCACACCAAAAAAAACAAAATCAAGGGCTGTTAAAGGGGCAAATAAAAAAAGTCATTATAATGACTAAAAAAATCTTCAAAAATCACAAAACTTCTGTCGAAATTTAGGGATTTTTAGAAGATTTTTTTATTTATTATTTTATAGAAAAGCCTTAAAAATCTGCACCTCGCTAATCTCCCCCTATTTTCCCGCGGAAAATGGGGGGATGTCGTCTCTTTTGAGACGACAGGGGGGGCGTATCACTTAAAGTTGATAAAAATTATTTATTTTGCTTTGCAAAATTTAGGTTTATAAATTTGCAAGTATGCAAATTTATTTTGGTTAACTTTTTTATATAGATTTGCTGCGCAAATCAATTTTTCTGCTTATAGTCGCAAAATCGTTGTTTTGCGAAGCCCCTCACCCCCCGCCGTTTTTGACAGTTTGCTTCGCAAACACCAAAAACGACTACCCCCATACCCTATGGGGATGGGGGCCCGGTTTCGGTGCTACCCCCCTCCGGCTCCCCCCTATAGTCAAATCAGCTATAGGCTTATCTATCAACTTTACCCCCATAGGGGGGAGAGAGTGGTGCTCCTACGTTACCTTTCCTGTAACTATAGAGTCAATCAACCAAAGCCAACCATAAATTTCATAAATAGTTTTAGTTGGTAGATACTCAAACCATGGGAAATGGTAAAGTGGATGCACCTCCTTCACCCCCCTTGGAGATTTTAAGGCGAATGCCATTAAAATCAAGGGGGAAGATTTTTTTTGTATAAAAAATGGGGGGGATATAAAGTAAGGCCCCCCTTCAAATCATGACCCCCATTCCCAAAAAGTCTTGTGACTTTTCGGGAGCCCTTGGGGTGACCCGCCCACCCGTGATTGAGTTTTTTGAAAAAAAACTCGCAAGGGGGGGGGAGTTTTGACCGGAGGGCAAGCGTAATAAATTTGCTAACAGTTATAACTTTGCAGACTCTAATATTTCCCCCATCCTCTAAATGTTGAAAAAAAAATTAATATATGTTATAATAAAATTAATAATACATAATAAAGGAGAGATTCAGATGAAAAAATACATTGCTGAATTTATCGGAACTTTGGTATTGGTGGTAATAGGTTGTGGTAGTGCTGTTGCAGCCAATACTCTTTTGCAAAACTTTGCGGGAACTGATGTCAATGTTTTGGCATTTTCAACTCTTCTCATTGCTTTTGCTTTCGGTATTGCCATTATAGCTATGGCCACATCCATAGGTAATGTTTCCGGTTGCCATGTAAACCCGGCAGTTTCCATTGCTATGCTTGTCAGCGGAAAGATGACCGTAGGCGACTTTTTCGGTTACATTATAGCTCAATTTATCGGAGCCATAGCCGGTGCCGGTATTTTGTGGGCATTTTTCGGAAGTAACGCAAGTTTGGGTCAAAACGGTTTTGATGACGCTTCAGCCTTAGGTGCAAGCATGGGTGTTGCAATTTTTGTGGAAATTGTTTTGACGTTTATATTTGTCACAGCTATTTTAGGTGTGACCGGCAAAGCCGAAAACAGCCCCATTGCGGGTCTTGTAATAGGTTTAACTTTAACCGGTGTTCATATTTTGGGTATTCCATTTACGGGAACATCCGTAAACCCGGCAAGAAGTTTCGGTCCCGCCTTGTTGGTAGGTGGAGAAGCATTAAGTCAAGTATGGGTATTTATTGTTGCCCCCCTTATCGGTGGTATACTTGCTGCCCTTATATACAAATTCCTTGACCCTAAGAAAGATTAAAACTTGACTTTTTTTTTATAATGTTGTATAATTTAAGTGAAAAGAAAAAACTTTTTCATTTGTTCAATTTTTTATTTGCCCCTTTTTTTAAAGGGGACTTTTTTTATTATAAGTTGAAAATATATTTAATTATATGGTATAATAATTATAGTGGCCGTTTAGCTCAGTGGATAGAGCGTCTCCGTCCTAAGGAGAGCGTCGAGGGTTCGATTCCTTTAACGGCCACCATATTTTTGAAATCAGAAATCAGAAATCAGAAATCAGAAAATCTGTCCCCCTAAGCCGAAAGGCTTGTGGGGTGGCAGTTGCGTTAGCAACTGACGGGGGGATGGAATTCTAAAGGAGAAAAAAACAACTATTTTCTCTTAAAATTATTAATTTTACTAATTAAAAAAAAGAAATCATGGAATATTTTTCGTCCGTAATCAAACTTGTCTTTGTGGCAATTTTGATCTATTTTAACGCAGTTTTCGTTTGTGCGGAATTTGCTTTTGTCAGAGCAAGAAAAACCAGAATGGAAGAGCTGGATGACGAAGGTGTCGCCGGTGCAAAAACTGTTCTCTTCGGTTTAAATCATTTGGATGCCTATCTGTCTGTGTGTCAGTTGGGTATAACCTTGACATCTCTCGGTTTGGGTTGGCTGGGTGAGCCTGCCGTGTCCGCTCTTTTAAGGCCTTTGTTTGATACTTGTGGCCTTGGGGAAGTAGCTGTTAAATCCGTATCCGTTATAGTAGGTTTTATAATAATAACATTTCTTCACGTGGTTTTCGGTGAGTTGGCTCCGAAAAGCATTGCCATTCAAAAGTCTGAGAAAATGGTTTTGAGTTTGGCACCCTTTATGAAATTCTGCTACTATATTTTTTATCCTTTTGTAATAGGTTTGAATTCTGCCGCCAATGTGGCAATTAAAATTCTGAGAGTTAAACCCGCCGGTAAAAAGGAACAAACTCTCAGTGCGGAAGAGATTAAACTCATAGTGGAAGACTCTCACGAAGGCGGTCATATAGAAGGTCAGGAAGAAGAGATTATCCAAAATGTTCTCGATTTTGATGAAAAAATCATTCGTGACATTATGACTCACCGCCTTGACGTTAAAAGTGTTGAAGCCAATGAAAAATTATCCGACATAGTCCCTCTTGTGTCCGAAGCCAAGTTTACCCGTTATCCCGTTCTGGACGAGGAAGACAAAGTAATAGGTGTCTTGCACATAAAGGATGCTTTTTGTTCCGATAAAGACCTAACTTGTGAAGATATTGCCCAAGACCCTATGTTTGTGCCTGAAATAATGCCTATCGAAACCCTTCTTGACAGATTAAAAGAAAATCATAAACAAATGGCAATAGTTGTGGACGAATATGGTTTTTACCAAGGTATTGTCACCATGGAAGATGTTCTTGAAGAGCTGGTAGGGGAGATACAGGACGAGTTTAACGACGAAGATGCCCTTATAGCGGAAAAGGACGGAGTTATAACTGTTTTAGGTAAAATGAACATAGACGAAATGTGTGAAGCCTTGGACTTAAAATATGATTATGACGACCAAGATATTTCCACTGTTGCCGGGTTTGTAATAGATGTTATGAACAAAATCCCGGAAAAGGGAGAAACCTTTAAATACGGTGGCTATGATTGGACTGTGTCTGAAGTAGAAGACCAAAGAATTATTAAAGTCACAGCCAAGAGAGAAAAAAGTGAGGAAGAATAATGTCAAAAGTTATAACAAGCATTGAAATAAACGCACCTCTTGAAAAAGTATACAATTTTTCTAAGGAAATCGAAGCATTTCCCGAATTTATGGCAGATATAAAGGAAATAACCGTTCTGAGTAACGAGAAAACCGAAAAGGGAAGCAAATATAAATCCCATTGGGTGGGTTATATCAAAGATTTCAACTTGTCCGTAAAATGGAATGAAGTGGATGTGTGGGACGACACAGAACATATCTGTTATTTTGAAATGCCGGAAGGCGAGGGAGATTACGAAATATATAAGGGTATATGGAAATTTTCTCCTAAGGACGAAAACACCACTTTTGTGGAAATGGAAATAGAAGTTGAATATAATGTGCCTATGATAGGTGCTTTAATAAAGAAATTAATAGCAAAACTTGTGAAACAAAACGCTGACGGTATGCTCGAAGCCATAAAAGGCCAAGTAGAATAATTCTGTCCCCCTAAGCCGAAGGCTTGGGGGGTGGCATTCACGAAGTGAATGACGGGGGGATGGAAATCCTATAAATTTTAGATAAACCTTTATTTCCCACAGACTTTTCCCACCCCGGCTATTTGTATTGTTTTTTTGGTAATAAATAATGGTATACGGAATTTCCGATCTTCACCTGTCCCTTGATTTGCCGGACAAAACCATGGAAATCTTTGGGGATAATTGGAAAGATTACATGGAAAAAATAAGGCACAATTGGGAAAGCCTTGTTAAGCCCGAGGATATTGTTATAGTTGCGGGAGATGTGTCCTGGCAACTGAAATACAACCCTTCCGCTTTGGATTTGGAGTATTTAAAATCTCTTCCCGGACGAAAGGTTTTGGTTAGAGGTAATCACGATTATTGGTGGCGACGGGAAGCTACCAATAAAATCCAAAGAGATATGCCGGAAAATATATATCTTCTTATGGGAAGAAGTGTTTGTCTTGACAATATCTGGTTTTGCGGCACAAGAGGTTGGCGGTTGGAACAAGGGGCAACTCTTGAAGCCTCAAAAAAAATATTTGAAAGAGAAACAACCTATTTTAAAAGAGCTCTTGAAGAAGTCCCTGAAGGTGCCTATAAAGTAGGTGTCCTTCACTATCCTCCCTTTAATGAAGATATGTCTAAAAATGCTTTTGCGGATATTGCGAGAGAAGAGGGTGTTAATATGTTGGTTTATGGACATATTCATGGGGGAGAATATCTTGAAGGAAACATTAACGGAGTGGAGTATAGATATATTGCCGCCGACGGTATAAATTTCACCCCAAAACCCTTAATTTCATAAAAAAAATAAAAAAAATCACTTTTTTTTAAAAAAGGTGTCTTAATACTTGATTTTTTTCGTCAAATGTGGTAAAAGTATTATGTATATTCTAAGAAATTTAAATCAATATGGAGTTAGATTATGTTCAGACGAAGTAAGAAAGCTTTCAGTTTGTTTGTAGCCTGTGCTATGCTTTTGTCTATTATCGGAAGTGCTGTAGACGCAGCGGTAGCTACTCTGTTGTCTCCCACACCCGGTTCAGCCGGCGGAAGAGTGGTAGATGTATCCGTAAAGTTTGACAGCCAATCCTCAGTTAAGATTGACACAGTTGTTCTTTACATTGACAATATTGTTTACGAAAAGAAGAAATTAGCTTCTCCGGTTAAACAAGGTGTAGTTTCCTTTGATTGGGACACCCAAGCTTTTGCCAAGGGACAACACTACATTGAAGTTCGCTTGTTTGCCAACAACAAACTTGTGACCGCCGTAAACGGAACAGGTATTGTTGCCGACAGCGTATTTGATGTTAACCCACCTAAGGTTGAACTTGCAAACGTAGTTGACGGAGAAACAGTTTCCGGTTCTAAGGTTATCAGAATTAACGCCAAAGACGACAGCGGTGAAGCTCCCATAGTTTCATTACTTGTTGACAAGAAGCTTAAATTAATGCAAAACACTCAACCTTTCAGTTACACTCTTGACACAACCGCTATGGAAGACGGTAAGCACGTAATTGAAGTTTACGCTTTTGACGTTGAAGGTAACCAAAGTGATATTATGACTTACACCATTAATGTTAACAACGGTGGTGCCGGTTCAGAAACCAAAGTTGCCAAAATAGAAACAGTTAAGACAACTCCTATTGAATTAGGTGAAAAGAAGATAGAAGGTGAAACCATTGCTTCTCGTCCTACTCTTTCCAACTCCCCAACCACAGAAGTTGGCAGAATCAGCGACAGCGAAATTTCCGCATCTATCGATACAGTAAAGACCAAACCTATCATTACAAACACCGGTGAAGGTATTCTTTCTTCCGCAAAGACAGAGAAACCTGTTGTAAACGATCCTATTATGGTTAGCAAGTTAAACACAATTCCTGTTGAAACAGATGGACTTAAAGTTGCAGGTCTTTCCACTTCTAAGGGAACCGACGTTGCTCTTAACACACCTAAGATGGTAGTTGAAGAAGCAAAGTCCATAACCATTGCCAAGAAGATTAGTGACAACAATGTTGTTAATAACGAGCTTAAGCTTGTGACAGAAAAGAAAGTTGCCGAAACTTCATTAAACACTCCTAAGGTAGCAGAAACCAAAGATGTTAAAGATGTTAAGGAAGCTAAGACAGAAACAGCTCCCGTAAAGGAAGCTGAAGTTAAGATGGCAAAGAGTGTTGCCAACAACCCTGTTTCCAAAGACGAGCTAAAGCTTTCCACAGAAGTTAGCAAGTCAGCTTACGACTTAGACACTCCCAATGTAAAGACAAGCGAGCCTGTTCTTGTTGCTAAGGCAGCTACGGTTAAAGCAACAGTAAAGCCTGCTCCAAAGCCAACAACTTACATTGCCACAACAGGAAAAGCTAAGTTGAGAGATGTTGTAAGCGCTCAAAACGGAACTTTGTTATGGGACAACAAGACCAAGACTGTAACCGCTTATGTAAACAACTGTAAAGTTGAAATGAGAATCGGTTCTAAGAAAGCCAAAGTAAACGGTAACCCTGTTGTTGTTAATTTGGTTCCTAAGATTCAAAAGGGAAGAACAATAATTGACGTTACGGAATTTAACAGAATTCTCGAAACTCCTTCTCTTAAGAAATAATATTGATTTTTAAGATAAATTAGGCTATCGCAAGATAGCCTATTATTTTTTATAAATAAAAAGGGGTGAATGGATAGATATGAAATTAAAAGATTTATGTGTGGCTTTGGATAGTAAGGCTCCCGAGAAGCTCTATGCCTGTGACGGTGATAAAGTCGGCTTGTTTGTGGGAGACACAGAAAGAGATGTTAAGAAAGTTTTAACAGTCACAGATGCTTCAAGTGACGCCATTGATTATGCTATTGATAATAATGTGGATATGATATTGTGCCACCACCCCTTTATGTTTGAGCCTGTGGGCAGATTGACCACCGGTGATATTTTACAGAATAAACTCTATAAACTGGTTCATAATGATATAGCAGTTTTTTCCATGCATACAAATTTGGATTCTGTTCCCGGTGGTCTTAACGATATTTTTGCGGACTTGTTGGGACTTAAAAACGTGGTGCCTATTGAAACCAAGAAAGTAAAGTATTATATGATGGTTTGCTTTGCCACAAATGAGTATAAGGAAAATATCTTAAAAGCCCTTTTTGAAGCCGGTGCGGGGGCAAAAAACAATTATAAAGATGTATTTTTTGAGTTTAAGGGTAGGTGTCATTTTACTGCCATAGGTGATGCAAATCCTTTGATAGGTATACACAATGAGCCTGTTGATATAGAAGAGGTCTCTTTCAGTGTTCTTGTCAGTGAAACAGATCTTGACAGAGTGGTGGAAACCTATAAGAGAGTTCATCCCTATGATGTGCCTGTTTATTATTTGGCGGAAAGCCCGGAATGTGATTATTTGCCTTCCATAGGAAGAGTAGGGGATTTGGAAAAGGAATTGACTGTTCCGGAGTTTAGAGAACTTTGCTTGAAAGCTTTTGAATTACCTTATGCAAGATGTCCTTTTAACTGTGATATGTCCAAGAAAATAAAGAGAGTGGGGTTGTGCTCCGGCAGCGGAATGAGTCTGTTTGATAAAGCTTGTGATATGGGTGCAGATGCTTATGTTTGCGGAGATATTAAACATGACGCTTATTTGCACGCCACGGATAGGGGTAAAATAGTTTTGGATTTGGGACACTATGAAACAGAATGCACATCTTCTGTAGTTTTAGCAGATTATATTAAAGATATTGACTCACAAATAGAAACAATTAATTTTGAAGTTTTAAGAGGAAACAAACTTGTTTTAAAATTGTCAGAAAAGAGATAGTTTAGGCTTTTATTGTGAATTTGCAATTAGATATCTATTTCCCTCGTCTTGCCTTAAAAAATTACCCCCCCCTTACGTAGCACCAAATCCCAAAAAGTCTTGCTACGCTACGACTTTTCGGGAACCCTTGGTGGGGGGGAGTAGGTCGGGGTCACTTGGGCTGTTGGCTTAAATTAATAGGCATCTATCGTAAAATTTGCAGTTTTGCAAATTTTACTCCTGACCACCCACCGTCTTCCCAAATCCCAAAAAATTTCGCAAGCTCAATTTTCCGGGAACCCTTGGTTTCGACGGTCCCCCTTCCTTCCAAATCCCTAAAAGTTTCGCAAGCTCAACTTTTTGGGAACCCTTGGATGAAAGGAAAATTGCGGATGCAATTTTCTGTTCAAGGAGGGTGAATCTATTAACTTAGGCTTTTATGGAAAAATGTATGAAAAATATTACAAAATTAGATTATTTTATATGTTTGATTTGCTCTTTATTTGCATCATTAAATTCAGATTTAAATCCTTTGGTTAATTTTATTGAGGTTGATTCGGGGGTTTTTCTATATATTGGGAAAATGATACATAGGGGATATATTCCTTATTTGAATATTTTTGACCACAAGGGTATCATATTATATTGGATTCAGTATTTCGGTATGTTTCTCTCTCCTCAGAAGCTTATGGGCTTGGGAGTTTGGTTAATTGAGATAATTCATTTTTTTGTTTTTATTGTCTTTATATATTTAATTGCTCGATTGTTTATTAAATCAAAGCTTTATATTTACACTATAGTATTAACAGTTACCTTAATCGGTGGGTGTTTTGTATATGTAGGTTGCAATCTTACAGAAACATATTCATTACCTTGGATTACCATGTCATTATATTATTTTATTAAATATTTAATGGAAAAGAAAATCGCTTTATCAGAGACGATTTTGGTTGGTGTTTCTTTTGCCATAGTGTTTTTTTTACAACCTAATTTAATCGCATTTTGGATAGCTTTATCAATAACATTAATCATTTATT
>JAFSVJ010000025.1 GCA_017445025.1 Abditibacteriota bacterium
GGCGGTTCTAACTTCACATTCTGTGACGGTCACGCCAAATACTACAAGTATAAATCAGGTCCTACTCAAGATATAGGCGGCAGCCCTTGTATTTACTCTTGGGGAAGCGGTGCCGAATACTGGGATCCTAAAGTTAACTAAAACATCAAGCTTAAAAAAAAGGCAGACCATTCGGTCTGCTTTTTTTATTTTTGAAATATTACAAATACTCTGTCTACATAGATAGCTTTGCAACATTCCGGGCTGTCTGCACCGCATATATACAAATTGCATTCCGTATTGCCCTTTAGGTCCAATGTGCCCATTTTTTTTGTGATAAACTTTCCTTCAGGGGTGTCATTTGCGTGTATGGATAATTGGAAAGGAACCCTTTTGTTTTCTTTGTCATAAACTCCCGCAAAGAATGCTATATCACTGTTTTTACCTTCTTCAATTCTATAAGTAATATACATATCAGCCTTTGTCCATCTGTCATCAACAAAGAGGCCTCGAAGTTCTTTTTGGATACCCCATGTTTTGTTGTAAGGGTATGAAATGGCAGAACAACCGTTGGATGCCCAAATATCATCTACCACCTTTGCTATTTTTGACCCTACGGGATATAAGAAATCATTTTCTTGAATATCTTTCCAAGTGTCTCCTTCTTTAACCTCTGTGGGCTTTCCGGCGTGACTTTGTTCGTTTTCGTTGTTAATGTTATAATCTGAATTTTCAAGTTTGGTGCCTTCGTTATAATTTTCGTCACCGTGGGCTTTGGCAAAGCTTATGAACATATTAAGAAAATCATATCTTGAATTGTATTCCAAAATATTAAGATCATATATTTGCTTTTGAATATCTGAGGGAGCGTAAATAAAGCCGGCTTGGAAAGAATATAAATCAACCAAAACTCTGTCTTTATATATTTCATTGTTTTCCGCTTTTTTTAGAGCCTCGGTTAGGGCTGTAAAGGCTTTTATAAAGTCTTCTGCTGTGAAAAAGGAGTTATACCTTGAATACATACTCATAAATATAGGTGGTTCTTGTTCTCTCAAAGCAGTTTCTCCGCAGACTTTTATGAACTTATTCATATCTTCTGCCCCGGGACCATACCAAAGCTTCATAAATTTCATTTTTTCTTCTTCAAAGTTAATATCAGGGTCCCACATAAGTTTGGCCAAAAGATAATCCCTTAGGTGATTCATACAATAGTTTTCATTAATAAAATCACATTGGCAGAATATAGCTTTAACCTTGTTATCTCTGTATAATTTAAAATTCTCTTGCAAATTTTGAATGTTGGGGAAATAAACATAAGAATTGTAAAAGTTTATACAATAATCCCAAATATAGAGAGATTTGCTGATTTTGGACCATTCGGTTAAGGATTTATAGAATTTTCCGTTGGTCTTTTGGTCCTTTATGGGACGAGCAAAACTGTTTAGAGATGTGCAAAGACGAATAATAACATTGTCTTCGGGAACTATATTTTTGGAAGCTTCCATGGTCCAGTTATAGGCTAAGGTTTCCACATAAGTTTCCGGGTATTTCTTAGCAACTTCCCTTGCAACATGGTTTATAAGGGTTAAAACAGCTCCGCTGTTGCCGTATTTTTCATATAAAGCTTTACAGTTTTCACATTCACACTTGTTTTCGTTATCGTTTTGAGATACGGATATAATTTTAGTGTTGGGACGCATATCAAGTTCACGTAAAACATTTTTGGTCACCTCATTTACCATATTCGGATTTGAGAGACAGATTTGAGCCCCCATACTCACCTGTCTTTCTCCTCGGACAAGGGCAAAGTATTCCGGGTGATCTTTATATTTTTCGGGGTTTAAAAGAATTCTGAAGGAGTGAACCCATAAGAGAAGGTCCACATATCCCCCGTATTTGGGGTTTTGCAGAGTAGGAACACCGTTGGTGTCTCTTTCAAAGAAAAAACCGTTGCATCGAATTTTGGTGTTGTATATGGGATTTCCTATGGCTTCTTTTGAGTATAAGTCTCGGGACATAAAGGGTGGAGTGTGTTCTTTGTTAATGTTAAAATCTATGGTTTTGATGTTTGGAATGTATTCTTCTTTAGAAGTTAAAAATACTACCCCAATTTTTTGAAGAGCCTCATAGACAGCATAAATGGTGCCTCTCGGTCGGTCACCTGCTATAACAAGGGTTTTCTTGTCTGTATGAATTATAATTCCGTCGTCTTTAAGTTTGTTCCAAGGGTAGTTTTTTAGGATGGATTTGGCAAGACGTGTTTGACCTATAATAATATTGTTGCTGCCAGCTTTGGGAGTTTCTCGGACAGAGAGTTTTGCTCCGGTGATTTTTTCAATATATTTGACAAATTCCTCACAGGCATATTTTTCCGGCTCTGTGGCGTCTTTGCCTAAAACTACTAGGGAAAAGGGTTTTCCATCTTTGGTGATTGTAAAGGCAAAAACATTGACCGAAATCAATAAAAGAGTTAGGATAATAATAATTTTATTCATTTTGTCTCTCCAATTTCTATTCATGAAGAATTATAAACACTCTGTCTATATACATATATTCTTCGGATTCCCGCTCTCCCAAACCGAAGAAGTAAAGGCGGGTTGCGTCTGTGGTGTTTATAAAGTCAATGGTGCCTATTTTCTTTGTGATATATTTGTCGGCACCTTGTGATGACATTTCAATTTCTCCAAGGGTTTTTGTGTCGTTATTATAAATTCCACCTACAAAGTGGGTATCTTCCACTCCCGGAAGTATTTTATATGTCACATATACATCTCCCTTGTTCATATTGTCATAAAAATACAGACTTGTTAGACTTAGTTGAATATACCACTCATAAGATTTGGGGCTCATCCACATAGCTTTTCCGTCAGAGGCAGTGGGGTCCTCTACAATTTTACTTAAATTAGAATTGGGAAATATTTCTGTTAAATGCTTATCTTGTATATCTATCCACTCATCATCCGGAAGGTTTTGACAAAGCTCCGGTTTAGTTCCTTCCTTTTTAAAATTAATGGTGGTATACATACAATTTTTGAAGGGTATACCGTTTCCGAATTCCACAAAGCCCAATCTTTCTCCGTTTTCAGTAAATGCGTCCATTAATTCTTTAACAGATTTATACATAAGGTTTGTTTTAGCGGAAACTTGGGTTTTAACATCACCGGGAGCGTGGGCAAAACTTGCATACATACATAAAGTGTCCGTTAGAACTCTGTCGTAATATTTGGTGCCTTTTTCTACTTTACTCAGTGCATCATCTATAATTGTAAAAATATTTACCCAATCATCAATGTTGTAATAATTACAGTTAAGGGAGTCTGCAAAGGTGAACAGTTTGGCATTATCACTTCTAAGGAATGGCTCTGCGGAAGCGTTTTTTAATTTTAGCATATCCTTTGAGGCGGGACCGTAATACCAATCAAAGAAAGTTTTTGTTTCTTTATCCAAATCCAAATAGGGGTTCCACAAGAGTTTGGAGATTATATATCTCTTGTATTGTTGGAAAAAGCCTCCCATGTTGCTGTAATCACCTTCGGAAAATATTGCAACTCCGTTATTTTCAGCTATTATTTGAATATTTGGTGCAATGGTGTGGAGATTTGGGTGAGCTATTATGAAATCGGAAAAATTGGAAACATAATCCCATAAATAGAGGGTTTTGCAAATACTTTTCCAATCCTGAAGGTCTTTGTAAAATTCCTTATTATTGGGGTGAGTGAAATCGTGACCGAAGTCACATTCAATGGAGCATAGACGAATTATAACATTATCTCTCGGCACAATTCCCCCTAAGGGAGCGTGACGAGTGTATTGGTAGGCAAGAGTTTCCACAAATTTGTCCGGATATTTCTCTTTGACTGCGTCAGCCACTTGGTTTACCACAGTCAACAAGGCACCGCTATGGCCATATTTTTCTGTCAGTTTTTTGCATTCTTCACATTCACAATAACTTTGATTATCATTTTGTGTCACGGAAATTATTTGGTCATCCGGGTTTTCTTCTATGGCTTTGAGAACATTTTTGGTAAGTTCATTTATCATTTCTTTATTGGATAGACAGGGTTGGCCCAAATGATTTGCCATTCTGTCTTTGTCTTTTAGTGCATACCATTCCGGGTGGTCTTTTCCGTAGGTGTCCGGGTTCAAAAACAAATTGAAAGTGTGGCAGAAACCCAAAAGCTTCACATGGCCGCCAAGTTCCTTGGGGATAGTGTTTCTGTCACCGTTTAATTTGAGTTTTAGGTTATAGTAAGGGTTGAAATTGTTGAGAGCAAAATAGGATTCTCTTGACAAAAAAGGAGATTTATAACTAAGGTCAATATTCTCTGTAATAATGGTTTGGTTTTGAGGGATTAATTCTTCCTCCGGAAGATAGTATTTAACGCCACAATACTCCTCAAGGAATGTGTAAACAGCATAAATAGTTCCTGAGTTGTCTCCGGCAAGGATTAAGTTATTATCTTGACATAAAATCAAAATCCCGTCGCTTTTAAGACTGTCCCAGTTAAAGTCCGGCTTTATCTGTTTTACAAGAGCTTTTACTTCTTCGGATTCACCTATATAGATGTTGTTGCCGAAGGTGGCCTTATCTGTGACCGGGAGAGTGGCTCCCGATATTTCTTTTATATATTTTATAAACTCATCTTTGGCGTAAATGTCGTCAGCAGGAGCGTCTTTGCTTATGATAACTTTGGCACAAGGTTTCCTCTCTTCCGTAATGGTGAAAGCAAAAATGTTAAGGGTAAATATAAGAAGTGTGATAGTTAAAATGTATTTCATAATAGTATCCTCCAATTAAATTATAACAGAAAATAAAGATATAATTCAACTGAAAAGGACAGTTTGTATAAATAATTTGTGTTTTTGAAATAATTGGTAATGAATTTAGAATAATATTTATATATATAATACAAAAAGTGACGTCAGTTTTTGTTATATTACTACACTTTTTGACGTCACTTTTTGTATTATATATACACTTTTTTAAACGACTTTTGGTTTTTAAAGGGATGACTGTGAAATTAATGCAAAATGCACAATGCACAATTGACGGCCCCCCACGGTCGCTACGCTCCTCGTAGCCCCCCTAAAGCCCATTCCCTAAAAGTTTCGCTATTCGCTCAACTTTTTGGGATTTGGGCAAGTTGTTGTCGTTTTTACAAAAAAGCGATGCTTATTTCTCACCCTTAAAACCCATTCCCAAAAAGTTTTCGCAGATGCTTCAACTTTCCGGGAGCCCTTGGGTTGTTTCGCTATTCGCAGGGCTCTTTGGGGGCCCCGAGATTGCCGCAATTCAACCCCTAACGCAACTCAGGGGTCCCCAAAAAATTGAGCAAAGCGATATTTTTAGGGGTTTGA
>JAFSVJ010000026.1 GCA_017445025.1 Abditibacteriota bacterium
GATTTGCGCAGCAAATCTATTTAAAAAAAGAATTACATTTGTTAGTAAAACTTATATACTCCCTTTTTTCCTATGTTTCTTTTTGAGCAAATCCAAAATCTTGAGATTTACCTAAATTTTAATTTCGTATTTGCTCAAAAATAACCATAACAAAAAAAGGGGCCGGGCTCTAAAATTTAGAGTTGGCTATGGTTGATTGACTTCACCCTATTTGAACTGAAATTTGCACGCAGTTGCAAATTTAATTTCAAGGACCCACTCCCAAAAAATCAAAGATTTTTCGGGAACCCTTGGGTCACCCACCCGCCCGGGTGGTATTTTTGATTTGCATGGAACTGCAAATCAAAAAGATGGGGTTTCGTAACTACTATTACTCTGTTGACTGTCGCAAATTTACCAAGCTGCTTTCTGCTTTAATATTCATTTATAAAAAGGAGATATAAAATGACTTTTACAGTAGACCATACACGTTTAAAAAAAGGTATATATAAGGATGACATTACTTATGATTTGCGAACAGTGGTGCCTTATGTTGAGCCTTTAATGTCAAATGTATGTATGCACTCCATTGAGCATATACTGGCTGTAAAATTAAATGAAAAAATCAATAAAATCTACTTCGGACCTATGGGTTGCCAGACAGGATTTTATTTGTTAAGCGATAATCCCGAAGAAGAGGTTTACAAAGCTCTTTATGAAGCATGTGTGGAAGCTTTAGAAGAAAAAACAGTTCCGTTTAAATCTCGGGCTGAGTGCGGAAATTATTTTAGTTTGGATTTTAGTGACGAAGTAAAAGAAAAACTTGAAATATTGAGAGATTTGGCAAAAGAAGCTTTAGAAAACCCGGGCTGTTTTGTGTATCCCATTATTTAAAAGCTAAAATAAGAAATTAAAGCTCTTTTTATACTTTGGTTGTTGGATTATTAGGCTTCTATCGTAAATTTGCAGTTTTGCAAATTTACTCCTGACCACCCACCACAATGGCTGTCGCCTTGTGGTCCGGGCGGGTGGGTGACCCAAGGGTTCCCGAAAAGTTGAGTTTACGAAACTTTTTGGGAATGGGTCCTTGAAAGGAATTTGCGGATGCAATTTTCAGTTCAATTCTCAGGGTTCCCGAATTCCAAGGGTTCCCAAAAAATTGAGCGAATAGCGAAATTTTTAGGGATTTGGAATAGTGGAGTTTACGACACTTTTTGGGATGAGAAAGAGGGTGAATCCAATAACTTGGTTGTTGGCTTAGGTTATTAGGCTTTTGGTTTTAGGGATTAAAAATATTATATTATGAAACATTTATCGTTTATAAATTTAATACCGCCTATATATTTCGATTTGTTTTTTGAATTTTTTAAGATAGGCCTTTTTGCTGTCGGTGGAGGGTTTGCCACTATTCCCTTTCTCTACAATTTGACCTATCACTTTGATATTATTTCTGTTCAAGATATTACAGATATGGTGGCTGTGGCAACGGTTCTCCCCGGACCTATCGGTGTCAGTTGTGCCACTTTTACCGGATGGAAAATCGCCGGTTTTTGGGGTGGAATTGTGGCACCCTTAGGTCTTATAACCCCTTCCGTCATTGTCATATTAATTGTGGCAAAGGTTTTTATGCAAATAAAAGAAAACAAGCATGTGAAAAACATTTTTTACGGACTCCGTCCCGTGGTTTGCGGACTCATTGCCGCCTGTGCTTGGACCTTTATGGTAAAAGGGATAACAGATCAAGGAGGTATTGAATATAAACCTATAATTCTATTTGTTGTGGCATTGGCAATAATGGTTTTTGTGAAAAAGATTAAAATTCATCCTGCGGTATATATCCTTGCCGGAGCTGTCATAGGTATTGTGTTTAAGTTTTAGTTTCCACAGGTTTTGCACATAGGTTGTGGAAATGTTAATATTCTGTTGAAAATTCTGAAAATCTTGTGGATAAACAGTTTTCCACAGGTTATTAACATGTATGTGCATAGTTTTTTATTGACTTTAAAAATCTCTTAATTTTTCAAAAACTGTGACAGTTATCCCGGTTTTGTTCGTAAAAATAAGTCAAAATTTGGTTTTCCACATTATTTTTGGGGTTATTATAGTAAAACATTGTTTTTTTTAATGTTTCACAGAACAGATTTTGTTCACAGGTTTTCCACAAGTAAAAATCAGTCTGTGTTACTTTGGTTAATAGGTTTTTTATATAATTGGTATAGATTTGTATTAGTTTTTAAGGAATAACAATGCACTATTTAATTTGTCCCGATAGTTTCAAGGGCTCTCTGTCAGCTATGGAAGTTGCTCTTGCAATTAAAGAGGGAATTGAAAAAATAAACAATGAAGCTACATTTACTCTTCTCCCCTTGGCTGACGGTGGTGAAGGGACTATGGATGTTTTGGTTAATGCTCTCAAGGGAGAGGCTTTTGAGGCAGAGGCTTGCGGTCCTCTTTTTGAGAACCGAAAAGCCCCATACGGAATAATAGGTGACAGTATTGTGGTAGAATCCGCCTCTTCCGTAGGGTTGCCCCTTGTCCCTAAAAATATGAGAAACCCTCTTAATACCTCCACTTACGGAGTGGGGTTGACCATAAAAGAAGCTCTCGCAAAAGGGAAAAATCACATTATATTAACCATTGGGGGGAGTGCCACCAACGATTGCGGTATAGGTGCCCTTGCCGCTCTCGGTGTTCGATTTTTAGATAAAAACGACAAAGAGGTTTGTCCTACGGGAAAGGGTTTGGGGGAGATTGAAAACATTGACATATCAAATATTAACCCTCAAGCAAAAAAGGCAAAATGGACCATACTCTGTGATGTGGATAATCTTTTATACGGAGAGAGAGGGGCTGCAAGAGTTTTCGGTCCTCAAAAAGGGGCAACTCCGGAAATTGTGGAAATTTTAGAGAAAAATGTTATTCATTTTGCCGAAATTGTAAAGAGAGATTTTGGGGTGGATTTGAGTAAAATGAAACACGGAGGAGCTGCCGGAGGGTTTGCTGCGGGGCTTTCCGTTTTCTTTGATACCGAAATAGTGTCCGGAACCGATTATATTTTGGATTTGGTGGATTTTGAAAAAATGACAAAAGAAGCTGATTGTATTATAACCGGTGAGGGAAGAGTGGACAGCCAAACCCTTGAAGGTAAAATCATATCCGGAATTTTAAAGTATAACAAACCTGTATATGTTTTGGGAGGCTGTGTCACGGATGAGGGCTATGAACTTATAAATCACGGAGCCGTGGGGGTTTACTCCATAAGCGAGGGGCACAGTGTGGAATACTCCATGACTCACACAAAGGATCTTATTGAAAAAACCATATTAAAACAGGAAGGCTTTGCCTTATAGGAATAACCGGTGAATAATATGAATATAATTGAACTTGCCGAAAAGGCTAAAGAAGCAAGTTATAAACTTGCGGGAATATCTCTTGAAACCAGAAATAAGGCTTTAAAAAATATATATGAAGCTCTTATTGAAAATAAAGATAAAATTCTTGAAGCCAACAAAAAAGATATTGAACTTTCCAAAGAAGTTTTAAGTGAGCCTATGTTAAAAAGACTTAAGGTGGATAAGAAAGTTTTTAATTATATGCTTAAAAGGTTTCAAGATACCATTCTTTTGCCGGACCCTCTTGGAATTATAACTCTTCATCAAATTAACCCACAAGGTATGGAAGTCTACAGAAAAAGCGTGCCTCTTGGGGTTATTGCCATGATATATGAGGCTCGTCCTAATGTGTCCACAGATGCTGTTAGCGTGTGTATAAAAAGCGGAAACGCTCTGATTTTGCGAGGTGGCAAGGAAGCTTTTAACACTAATATTTGTCTTGTTGACATAATGAAAAAGGCTGCTTTGAATGCCGGGATGCCGGAAGGCTCTCTGGATATTGTTGGTGATACAAACCACGAAACAGTGACGGAAATGCTAAAACTTAATGATTATATAGATGTTATTATTCCTCGTGGCGGTAAAGGCTTAATAAAAAAAATAAGTGATGAGAGTAAAATCCCTGTTATTAAGCATTATGACGGAATATGTCATCAATATGTTAGCACTTGCGATTATGGTATGGCAGTAGATGTTATTCTTAACTCAAAACTCCAAAAAGTGGAAGTCTGCAACGCCCTTGAAACTCTCTTAATAGATGAAAAAATAGTTAAGGACTTTGGACCTATAATTTGCAGAGCTCTTGAAGAGAAAGGAGTAAAATTATTAGGTTGTGATAGAATGAGAGAGATTTACCCTATGGAAAAAGCTACGGAAGAAGACTATTACACAGAATATTTATCATATATTTTAAGCGTAAAAGTTGTGGATGGCGTTAGAGGTGCCATAGACCATATTAATAAATACGGATCTCACCACACTGACGGAATAATAACCTCTGACCAAGAACAGATTGAAATGTTTTTAAATGAAGTGGACAGCGCCAGCGTCCTTGTAAATGCTTCCACAAGGCTCTCCGGTGGCGGAGAATACGGCATGGGCTCCGTGGTGGGAATCTCCACAGATAAACTCCACGCTCGAGGACCTGTAGGGCCTATGGAATTGACTTCTTACAAATGGATTGCCATTGGAAAAGGGAATATAAGAAAGTAGGTGTTTTTTTATATCCCCCCACGAAAAAATCCTTAGATTTTTTCGTTGCCCCCCAAGGGGGGCAAAAATATCTCCCTTTCACTTCCCCTTTTTTCCTATGTTTCTATTTCCATTCCCTAAAAGTTTCGCTATTCGCTCAACTTTTTGGGAGCCCTTGGAATTGAGCAAATCCAAAATCTTGAGTAGGACCTATAAACACCTTTTTGGGTAGTATATTTTTATTTGCTGTCTTCGAATGCAAAAAAAACATACCACTCAAAAAGCTGTTATGTTAAAGGCTTATCTAAACTTTAATTTTGTATTTGTTCAAAAAGAACCATAACAAAAAAAAGGGGGTGAGCTCTAAAATTTAGAGTTGGCTATGGTTGATAAACTCTTTAGTCACGAGAAATGGTAAAGTAGACGCACCGGACACCCCTCGCCTTGTTTTTTTGCGTAGTTTAACGAA
>JAFSVJ010000027.1 GCA_017445025.1 Abditibacteriota bacterium
CTTGCTATGCTACGACTTTTCGGGAACCCTTGGGCGTTTTTACAAAAAAGCGATGCTTATTTCTCACCCCTAAAAGTTTTCGCTATTCGCTCAACTTTTTGGGGACCCCGAGATTGCCGCAATTCAACCTTGGATGAAAGGCATTTGCGGTTGCAAATTTTAGTTTAAGGAGGGTGAGGGGAGAGCAAAATACGATTAATATAGGTGTGCCTAACCACTTAGGCACACTTTTTCCCCTTAAAAAGCACCATAAGGTGCTCTATTCACCGCAGAAAAGAACACCTTCTCCCGGCAATATATAAGTTGGGATAATATTACAAGGCTGATAAACATCCCCTTCCGTTCTGTCATTTACTCTTAATATTTTATCACCTTTATTAAATTTAATATCGGCAACAACAGAATATTTAGGGTTTTTATTTACAACCAAAGCATATTGCTTTCCTTTTTTATCTAAAAATTCACCCACAACAACATTAGCTTTCCCATCTTGGGAATATAAAGATAAACTCTTTACATTAAGAGCACTCTTTTGATCCTTACAACCTTTCGGAATATTTCCTACATGATATACATTAATATTTTTTAAATCTTTATATATTACACCTATATTATGAATAGCATAGTTCATGTGAGCAATATAAGTCCAAACGGGAGTTTTAAATCCATATTTATCATATGCAGCGTCACCGCAATCCGCATAAATAGGTACAACATAAGTATAATAAGAAAGCCCTCGTCCACCATAAGCCAAAGTTGACCAACCTTAAACATATATCATAAATTCTTCAATATCAGGCATATTCAAAAATCGAGCAGACTGTATAGTATTTATAAATGTTGCCTTATTTTTATCCGCAACAGTTTTCACAGATTCCATATTACTGTAAAATGTATCCTCATCAAACCAAGCACCACCTTTGGTAAATGTTATGTTTGGCTTATTGGGAGCTTCTCCCATAAAGAAGGAATAATTATCATAAGAAACATAATCTAATTTACAAGCCTTTGTGTAAAAGTCCAGATATTCTTCATAATCATCCATTCCAAGTTGTTCATTATTAGCATAATTAGGCAACAAATTCACATAGGGTTTTATTTTCAAATTTGTGGAAATAGCTTCAGATAAAATTGATAATTCATTCTTGTTTTTTTCATTGGCTTGAGGTTCATCGCTTATGTATATAAAATAAACATTTTCTAAATTATTCTTTCCTATTGTTTTAGTGAATTTTTCTGTAAAATCTTTTGCTCTTTCTTTGGTATCTTCAATACTTCTGTCCATTAAAGATGTACCGACTATGGATTTTAATTTATATTTTTTTGCCAAATTAATATATTTTATGTCTATAAAACTTGTTAAATTAAAGCCACAATCATATAAATCTTTAAAATAGTAATCATAATCAAAGGGAATATCCCAACCACCGCAAGGGAATATTTGAAATTCTTCAGGGGATAATCTATCTCTTGTTTTGTATACATTATCAGCAAAAACACTGACAGATATAAACAATATTGTTAAAACTATTAATACAATTTTCATAGGGACCTCTTTAAAGTTTATTATTCATAATTATATTATAACATTTTTAAAATAAAAAAAACAAATATTACAACAAAAAAGACACTCAAAGAGTGTCCTTTTATTCACAAGTTTTAATCAAAACCTTTAACATGTCTTCCTTTAAACTTTCTTTGGTTGTATTTTTATCTATTTTTACTCTGCAGATTTCATTTTCTGCCGGAAGATCTGTATATTCCGTTCGCATAACCACAGAAAAGCTTAAAGCAATCAAAACAGCATATTTATTTGGCAACAAATCATTTGTAACGTCAAGTTTATCAAAACTGTTCTCAATAATATATCCTAACATTAAATCAATAAATTTTCTACCTGCACATTCTTTATTACACATTTTATCACCTCATTTATTATATTTCACCAGCAAAAAGCCAAAAGGCTTCATAAATCCCAAATCAAATCTTGAATATTTTCCGTCAAAGGATAATCTCTTAATCTTTGTTTTAGTCATATTCGGGTCCACCCTTTCCACGGAATCAATATCTCCGGAAAGTGCCAAAACCATTTCTTCTGCTTCATCGTATGAATTGTTAAATACAAATCCCCCTACGCCTCTGTCAAAGAAATGCACATTTGCGTAAGATTCTATATAATTCATACAATCCTTTGACAACCAAGAAAAGACTCTCTTCAACTGACAGGTTTTGGGATAACATTTCAAAAATGTATCCGGATCATATCCGCTGACACAGACTCTTCCTCCAAGACTGTTTTCAAAAACTCCCATAGAATAGGCTTCCCGTCCCTCAATAAGAACAGGATTTAAGCCAAAATCCTCAAGTTTGGCCAAATAAACAGCCCTTTCATCTGTCTTTTCAAATCCAAAAGAATTTTGCAACCAAAAGCCATGACGACATTCCCTTCTGTATCCCCTAAAACCCTTGTTAAAATCACTTTCAAGAAATTTTTCATGGCAATGGTCAGAGGTTTCTCCGAGTGTCTTGAATCCCACATATTCACCAAAGCCTCTCTCCCGGAGATAGTCTACAGCCTTTCCGTTACAGTAAACTCCGCCTTTTAAAATATCCTTTATTTCTTCGTCGGAAAGTGAGGCAAAGTTTTCATCATAGGCATAATATATATTTCCCCATTCCTTTTTAAAGGCCGGTGAAAATCCTATGGAGTAAAGATCCGGTTCGATATGTTTCATCTCCCCATAAAGCCATTTCCCTTTCTTGTAGTTCATACTCTTAAATGTAGTAGTGTCAAAATCAAAGAAAAGTCCTCTGTTTGGCTCTCTTCCAAAAGTTTCCACCATCTCGTCAAAGAAAGGTCTCGCAGGCAAAACTTTAGAAAACCTTATTTCATTCTCTTCTACTGTGGAATACTCACTGCCAAAGCTCTCTTGATGGTGAGTGTTAAAGGTGACCCCGGTGCATCCGGCAGCAATATAAATGACAGACTCCAAAACATTGGCATAGGCTGATTTCATTATTTGAAAATAGGGGAAATTCTCAAGCTCTGACTGAACATCCCAATATTTTTCAGGAATATTGGAAATCTGCCTGCCCAAGTAGAGAGCTTTTCCTATAAGACCGTTTTTGTTATAGTCATCATAGTATCCCCCACCCGGTCTAAACTTAACGGGAAGGTCTCTCTCCCCTGCCATTATTTTTCCGAAATATTCAAAATCCGAATTTGAAGGAATAGCATCGGCATGCATATAGCCGAAAATTATATTCTTATCAACTTTATCACATTCCTCACGTCCATATTGCAAAACAATGCCTATACTGTCACGACAGAAGAGCATCCACGCTTCTCTGTATTTTAATTTATCGGGATTTTCCCCCTTGGTCAATTCGTTAAATTTATCTATGGACATATCACTGACGCCCACATATTCACCGAAGGCTTTCATACAGTTAGGACAAAAACATATATAGTCGGGAAAACCTGTGGCATGTCCCCACATTCTCAGGTCATCGTCTATCCAAATAAAATCCGGATGTGCTTCGGCCATAAGTCTTAAGCTTTCTCTTAAATACTTTTCAACATTTTTACCGCGAGGACAAAGGTTAGTGCTCTGAACACCCTCAGGATTCATACACTTTTCATAATCACCTTGAAGGGAATATTTAAGATTTTCTCTATTGTGACCCAAACAAACTTGGTAGTTAAAGCCCACTTTAAACCCCATTTCTTTTAATATGGGAATTCTTTCCTTGGCCTTATTTGCCATTTTAGTCATTTCTTCAATGGTTAAAGGAGAGTGAGTGTAGCCGGTAAATATAGCCACTTCGTCTATTTGGTCTTTGTATCTTTTAAGCTGGTCAAAAGTCTTCTCAAAATGATGGTCACTTAACCAATTAGGACTTTGAACTCTGTAGGTAATTATACTTTTCATGTAAACGCCTTTATTTCACTCTTTAATTAAACACATATCAAAAGATTTAATATTCCCTATGTTAAATACGGAATAATTATCTTCATAACTCAATCTCTTTACTGCTTTTTCTGTCAAATCTGCAAAAACGAGAGTAATTTCCTTAACATCTTTAGCAATATTAACAATAACATTCTCCGCGTCATCATAGGACATATTTATAAGCAAGATGCCCACTCTATCCCCACTTCTGTCAAACATATAAATATTGTGATAAGAAGAAACATAAGACACAGAATTTCTTGAAACATATTTGAGAATGTTTTTTAATTGCCTTTGTTTATTGCCGGCTTGCAAATAGGTTTCCGGGAAATAGGTCATAATGCACACTCTGCCACCGAGAGAATTTTCATATAATCCCATTGTGTAAAGTTCTCGCCCCTCGTCATCGGTCCAAGGGATATTGGCATAATCCACCAAATAACCCAAGGCTTCTGCTTTGGTAGATGTTTTAATCATTCCATAGCAAGGTTTTGCCCACCATTTAAAGGACTGTCTGCAATCTCTCCAAGCATAAGCAAAATCCTCGTTAAATTTGTGGTCCGTAAAACACTCTATTCCGTCGTCTTCAATACTTCTTGAGATTTTAAAGCCCAAATACTCACCGTATCCCATTTCTAAGAGTGCCTTAAAAGCATCACCGGAAAGGATTACCCCACCGGAGAGTATTTTTAAAATTTCTTCTCTCTTTAAGGCTCTAAAGTTGTCCTTCAAAAGCATTGTGCAACCCGTAGACTTATAGGCTTGGGGAATACCCCCTTGATATAATTCACTCAAACTTCCCGGGTCATAACCGGAAAGCCACCTGTCAAACCAATTCATACCTATAAATGTGGTTTTGTTGTTCTCAAAACAATATACACCCTTGTTATAATTTTTACCAAAGGTTTTTGAAAGTTCTTCAAAGAAAGGTTTATAAGAAAGTATTTTGGAAAATCTAAAATCATTTTCCGGTGCAGAGTTGTATAAAGTTTTATCATTATCGGGATAGAGGGCATTATATGCCACACCGTTGCAACCCACACCAATATAGGCACAGGTTTCAATAACATTCATTTTTGCGGATTTGTGAAGATGATTATAAGGAAAATTCTCAATCTCCGACTGAATATTATGGCAAATATCCAAATAGTGAACCACCTGTTTTCCTATAACTTGTGCCTTTTCGTATAATCCTCTCTTGTCAAAATCTTGATAAAAGCCACCTCCGGGACGCCATTTTATAGGTAAATGATTAGGGCCTGACATAGCTTCACTCATACTTTTCATACACTCGTTGGCGTAGTTGTGATCCGCACTCATCATTCCCATAATAATATTGGGATTTACTTTGTCAATGGTTTCTCTTATAAATTTCAAAAGAGATATTAAATTAAACTCGTTAAATTCAAGCCACTTTTGCCTGTAAAAAGCTTTTTGGTCCCCTTCCGTCAATTCAAAGAATAATTCTTTTGACATGTTAGGAATATTTACCGTTTTTCCAAACTTTTCCATACACAAAGGGCAGAAACAACCGTAAAATGCATTATTCCTTCCGTGTCCGTAGGTTCGAAAATCGTCGTCCACCCATACAAAATCCGGCTCTGCTATGGCTATGGAAGTATAAACTTTCTCCGCATATTGATAGGTCTTAGGAGAGGAAAAACACAAAACATTTGCTTTATATCCCGTGGTATCTGTTTGGCAATCATAATTTTCAAAATTGAGTGAGTGAGCTTTGTTTTCATTAATATGACCTATTGTGCAAAGATGATTAATACCACAGCTTATGCCTAAGGCTTTTATTCTTTCAATTCTGTCTTTGGCCACTTGACACATTCTTTCCACTCTTTCAATAGGCAAACAAGTGTGAACAAAACCTGTAAAAAGAGCTATTTCATCTATATCATTTTTATATTTTTCGATAAGAGTCATAAGATTATCAAAATGATAATCAGACTCCCAAGTTGTTGTAGAAACTCTGTATGATACCATATTCTTATCCTTTATATCTCAATAACCCTATTTCAAAAGGCTCTATTTCATCAATAACAAAATATGAGTAAAAATCATCTTTATTTTGCCTTACAAGAGACTTTTCTGCCATATCTTGATTTGTATATACTATTTCGTCAAAATCTCCACACAGAGCGATTTCAACCTTTTTTTGAATATCAAGACAAGAAGATATAAGCATTATTCCTTCGCCCCTGTCAAACATAACCATATTGTGATATGACTTCACATAATTGATTTTATTCTTACTCAAATATACAAACAATCTCTTTAATCTTGTGCTTTGAACATAAGTTTGTAAATACATATTGGGATAATATCCAAAAACACAAACTCTTCCACCAAGAGAGTTTTCATATACACCGGAACATTCCTTTGGAGTGTCTCCCACATAATTAACCAAAGTTGAAAGATATTGTGCTCCCGTAGAAGTTTTCTTTATGGTTGCAACCTGCCCATCTCGCCAAAAAGACATTCGTGCATCCCTTTGAACGTTTTCAAAGCCTTCATTTATGGGATGAGAATTAAATTTTTCTATTCCGTCTCTTTCAATAATACTATCTACTTCAAAACCCAAATATTCTCCAAAGCCCCTTTCCGTTAGAGCGGTGAGAGTTTCTGTATCCATACAAACTCCCCCTTTTAAAATCTGAAGTATTTCTTCATCTTTTAGATTGCTCGCTTCGTTGCCATATAAAAGAGTTATAACCCCCTCCTTATATGCCTGGGGAAAACCGTTAAAGAATATCTCACTCTGTTTATCAACCCTTGAAGGGTCAAGCCACCTTTCTCCACTCTCCTTTGGCCACAGAGATTTTTTATCTTTTTGAACAAACAAAACTCCTTTGGATGCCTCTCGTCCCATAGTGAGAGCAATAAGATCAAAAAAAGGTCTGTATTTCAAAAGCTCAAATCGTCTTAAATTCTCATGACAGGAATCATATAAAGCATCTGCCGAATTCCCGTTAAGAGTATTATATGCCACTCCCGTGCAACCGGCACCCATATAGGCACAGGTTTCCATAACATTAAATTTCACAGACTTTTGAAGATGATTATAAGGAAAGTTTTCAATTTCACTTTGGATATCCGTCACATAAGGCGGATAATCTCTGACCAGTCTTCCTATAAGCTGAGCTTTGTTATACCACTCCGTCAAATGGTCTTTATATACACCGCAACCGGGACGCCACTTGGTTTCTATTTCCCCATTACGACTCATTATGTCACTTTGAATACCCTTATCTGTCTCTTCATAGTCGTAATCGGCACTCATAAGACCTAAAACTATATTCTTGTCTACTTCGTCTATAGCTTCTCTTATGACTTTTATAACATTATTGACTTTTCCTGTATAAAAATCATACCAAGCTTTTCGCAGAGAAATATCTGTTTCTATTTTTTTGATAAGATCAAGCTTATACAAAGGATATTCCAAATCAAAACCAATTTCTTTTAAATACTCGTTAAAAAGCTTTATACATCTGTCACAAAAGCAATTATAATGATGTGTCATTCCCACATCATCGTCCATCCAAATATAATCCGGCTTTGCCTCTGCCAAAATCTTATATGATTCTTTAATATATTCAATTACATTAGGGTCGGACACACACAAATCTCCGGGTGCATGTCCGTGCCACATAATATGACGCCCATAATCCCCTGTTAGAGAACCTCTGTCATTTTCTCTGTGATGACCTATTGTGGTTAAATGGTTTATTCCACAACTTATACCTAAAGTTTTTATTTTTTCAATTTTTCCTTTAGCCACGGAAGCCATTTTTCTGTAATAATCAAGAGGCATGGCACTGTGAGAAAAGTTTATAAACAAACTAATCTCATCAATTTGGTCTTTATATTGTTCCAAAACTTTATAAAAATTGTCAAAATGAGATTGTATAAACCAAGTATTTGGTTCTACTCTGTAAGTTATTTTACTTTTTAAACTACTCATTTAGTAATACCTACCTGAAAAATATAAAAAAAATAGTTTGTATTTCCTGTTGGCAAAAATTATTAAACCTTTAGTTTCAAATTTGCGGATCTGAAAAGTTTGAGTATGTGCTAATCCTATCTTTTCCAAATCCCTAAAAGTGGAGTTTACGACACTTTTTTGGATGAGAAAGAGGGTGAAGCCAATCAACATTAGCCCACCTTTAAATTTTAGAGCCCGGCCCCTTTTTTTGTTATGGTTCTTTTTGAACAAATACGAAATTAAAGTTTAGATAAGGCTTTAACATAACAGCTTTTTGGGTGGTATGTTTTTTTTGCATTCGAAGACAGCAAATAAAAATATACTACCCAAAAAGGTGTTTATAGGTCCTTCTCAAGATTTTGGATTTGCTCAAAAAGAACCATAGGAAAAAAGGGGAGGTAAACACCACATAAGCCCTATGTAAATAATATTTAATATATATGTTAAAAACGACTTCGGAACGTTGAATTGCGACAAAAAAGCATCGCTTTTTTGTAAAAACGACAACTGCTTGTCGTTTTTAGCAAGAGCCGGAAAATCTATGATTTTTCGGTGACCGACGGCAAAAATCTTTATCACTAAAGATTTTTGACTAGAGTGTAGGGAGGCTTTTAACATATATATTAAATATTATGAAGCGAAAGAGAGATTGGTTAGCCCCCCTTGGGGGGCAACGATGAAAAATCACGGATTTTTCATCGTGGGGGGTATAAAACTATTCGTCCAAGAACTTAATCTTAAATGTTCTTATCTCAAATGGCTTAATCATAAATGAAATAGTATATTCTTCTACTTCCACCTGAGATTTAACCTCTTCTTCAAGAAGATTTGTTTCAACACAAGAAACTATTCCCTTATCAAATTCCAAGAATACGGGGCCGCGAGCTCCCATAGGTTCAAATACACGAACTATTACACTATCATCATCTTCAGCTTCTTTTACACAGTCCACAATAACATTTTCTGTGTTTACTGTGACATAAGATAAAGCCTTATCTTCGCCTTTATGAGTGTCTGTCACAAAAGCATAAAAAGGTGTGTTCAAATCACTTGCCAACTCAATAGTATCAGCAAGATATGACCCTTCATGAGCAAATAATGAGTATGTAAACTCATGTTCTCCAACATCCGCCTTAGGATCCGGCCACTTGGAACTTCTGAGAAGAGTTATTCTCATTAAATTATCTTTAATATCCCAACCATACTTACAGTCGTTCAAAATAGACACCCCATAATCCGTTTCAGACAAATCAGCCCACTTATGGCCTGAAACTTCCCACTGAGCTTGTTCTTTGGAAGTATTGTTTGTGGTGCTTCTCTCAATTAGCCCATAAGCAATATCAAATGTTGCTCTCTTGCTTCTTATATCCACCGGGAATGCAGCTTTAAACAAGGTATGTTCTTCTTGCCAATTAACTTTTGTTTTAAAATCAATGGTAGGCTTGTTGGCATAAACTATCATATCTTGAGAAAGAGTAGATTTTTCTGTCTTGTATTCAGTTCTTAAAACCATTCTCACAGGTCCCATCTCCACAAGTTCAGGACCCTTTACCTTTTCCCATTCCCATTTTCTGTTTTCAAAATCGTGTTCCAACTCCCACGCATCATAATCAGTAGGCTTGTCTTCAAACAATTCCAAAACATTGGCTCTTGCCAAAGGAGGAAGCACATTTCTGTCCATTTCATTATCCCAAATAGCCCCAATTGTGCCGTCAGGGTTAATACCTATTTCATAAAACTGACTTGTTATCAGTTTTCCGTCAAAGTTAAGAGTTATTTCTTCTTCTCTTTCCCCCGGCTTTACAAAATAAACAGCATAACCCATAGAAGGCACTTCTGCCTCAAATAAAATACTTCCCTCAATAATTTGGCTATTTACAACATTTCCTTCACTGTCACAAACTACCACATTTTTATCCCCTGTCCAGCTAACTGTGGCAATATCAAATCTGTTATGAGAAAGAGTGTTAAATACAAATATAGGAGTGCCTTCCCCTGTGGTATCGGCACCTTTGGCAATGGCTTCAAGAGCTTTTTGTGCAATTTTCTTACATCCTGCCAATATCTTCTCGTAGTCTTTATCTGTCTGTTCATAAACATCAGCAATACAGGATCCCGGAATACAATCGTGGAATTGGTTAAGCAAAACATTTTCCCAATAAGAAACCATTTCTTCCTTTGGATACTCTACCCCCAAAGGCTTAGCAATAACACTTAAAAGCTCTGCATCGTGAAGAGCAAGTTCACTTTTTCTGTTAAATTTTTTGTTTTTTGCTTGATTTGTATAAGTTCCTCTGTGATATTCAAAGTATAATTCATCATTATACGTGGGCAAATTTTCACTCTTTGATACCACATTATCAAAAAAGTCATGAACCGTAGTCCAGTATCCCTTTTGATATCCGGGAATATTGTCAAATCTTCTTATAGCTTCAATGGCTTCTCTTGTTGGTCCTCCACCCCCGTCACCCCAACCTATGAGTGCAAGGTAATCTGAACATTTCAACCTGTCTCTGTATGCATCTGTCACTTCTCTGTGAACTTCCAAATCATCCATAGCGTCTACATATTGCCTTGGCAAATAGGTTAATATTTTAGTTCCGTCCAATCCTTCCCACCAAAATACGTCGTAGGGGAATTTATTGGTATCCTGCCAAGAAAGTTTGGTGGTTAAGAAATATTCCAAACCGGACTTTTTATAAACCTGAGGCAAAGCATAGGAATAACCGAAAACATCAGGAATATAACCAACTCTCACATCAGCGCCTAAAACTCCTCGCATATATCTTTGACCGTAAAGACACTGACGAACCAAACTTTCCCCGCTCACAAGGTTTGTATCGTTCTCAACCCAAGTTCCACCTATAGGCTCAACTCTGCCCTCTTTAATATATTCCTTAACTTTCTTAAAGGTCTCCAGATAGTTTTTCTCTAAATATTTAAATAAAGGAACTTGAGAAAAATTGAAAATATAATCGGGATACTCTTCCATAAGAGTCACAAGAGTATTATAGGTTCTTCCCACTTTTCTTTGGGTTTCTTTCAAAGGCCATAACCACAAGACATCAATGTGAGAGTTTCCGCAATATCCATTCTTACCTAAGGCACTATGCCAATCTATTGCCTTAAACTCTTTTAACATAAAATCATCGGCTTTTAAAAGCTCTTCTTTAAATTTAGGGCTTGTAGGTTGAGTAAAATCAACTAACTTAAAGGCATCATACATTACAGATAAAACTTTATCTCTTAAAATTTCGTCCTTATAACCTTTAACCACACTATATGTAAAATAGAAATCTAAATATACTTTTTCAACTACTTTATCTATAACAGAAAGACAAGATTTTGATAAAAGATAAGGCTTTTGAGTATACTCTTCATCCGGCAAATATTCCCAATAGCCACCGGTCTTTATCTCTACCTCAAACTCAAATTTCTCTCCACCTATTGCCTTTTCGCAGATTCTGATATAACCTCTGTTATCATCCGCACCGGAATAAGGCTTTCCGTTTAATGTCAAAAGTCCCTCGCCACCGGTCATAAATTCAAATGCAACATATTCCCCTTTCCACTTTTCGGGGATTACAACAGATGTCTTCATAAATGCGGTTTCACCGGTTCTTGCCCAAATATCGCCTACATTTACATCTTTTGGCTCGTCAATATATTCATATTTACCAAAATCCAAAAACTTGGCATGCCTAACACTCCAAGGTTCTACAGGCATAGTGTCCTTAATAACATATTGTTTTAACTCTTTTAAACGAGTTTTAATCAAATTACTTATTGTTGACATGTATCGCTCCTTTTATTTCACTATCATAATAATTATATCACATTTTACATTAAATTTCATTATTTAAGAATAAATTTCCAAAATACTCAAAAAAAAGCCAAGCATTTCTGCTTGACTGTCTATTTAATATATTACTGTGCATAAGTGGCACAGGCAGTTTCGCTTTCCCATACACTTACAGAATAAATTTCCTGTATTTCATCCTTAATCTCATGATATATATAACGTGCAATATGCTCCGCCGTTGTGTTTTTGTTTTGGAAAGCCTCTAATTCATTTAAATATTGGTGGTCAAGTTTGTTTAAAACTTTTCTCAAAGCATCTTTTGCTATGGTAAAGTCAATTGCCATTCCCACTTCATTTAGCTCATAGCATCTAAACTTTACAACAACAAAATATCTGTGACCATGAAGTTTTTCGCAAGATTTATTAGCTCCCGCTTTCACTAAATTATGAGCAGCATCAAAACTATCCTTAATCTTAACCTCAAACATAGTAACCTCCTATAAAAATCTATTTATAACTGCCAAACAACACGCAACAGTCTTGGCATCCTTAATCTCACCTTTATTGATTTTGCACCTTATTTCGTCAAAATCAAGGGTTAAAACCTTTAAGTTCTCATCATCGTCACATGGAAGAGAGGAAACTTCCAAATCTGTGCATAAAAAACAAAAAAGCTTTTCACTGGAATAACCCGGTGCCAAAAACAATTGAAACAAAAATTCAACCTGTCCCGGCTTATAACCTATCTCTTCTTGAAGCTCTCTGACAATACACTCTTTAGGGTCTTCCCCTATCTCTAAGCCACCGGCGGGAATCTCAAGCAAAAACTCGCCTGCCGGGTGCCTGTATTGCTTAACAAATACTATTTTTTTATCTTTTGTTAAAGGAACTGCCGCACAAGCCCCTTTGTGAACTAACACGTCTCTTCGAGCAACATTTCCGTTTTCAAGTAAAACTTTATCTTTTTTAATGTCAAAAATTTTACCTTTATAAACTGTTTCGCTTTCTAATAATTTATCAGGTATCATATAAAATTTAAAAAAGAAGCCACCTTAAGAGGTGGCCTCTCTATATATTGTTGTGATTAATTTATAATCTTATTCATGTTAATTGAATCATGAATAATTCTTGGAGTTATGAAAATTAATAATTCTGTATCATCAGCAGTAATTGATGTACTTTGGAATAAAGGACCAATAAGCGGAAGGTCACCTAATAAAGGTATCTTTGTAACGTCATGGTCTTGGTTTTGTCTGATAAGACCACCGATTACTACTGTTTCACCATCATATACTCTTCTAATAGTATTGATTTCTTGGTCAGTTGTAGAAGGAGAAGCACTCTTTCCATCCGGTGAGTAAACCATATCTACAATATCACTGATGTTAGCATCGATAATCATTGTAATAGAGTTATCTCTGTTAATTCTTGGTGTCACATATAAGTCTGTTGTTACATCAACATCAGATGATGAATATGTTGCAATTGGGTTTACACCATCTCCGGATACTTGACTGGTAAATTTAGGAACAGTCTTTGTGAAGGAAATATAACCTTCAATATTGTTAAGAGTAGATACAATAGGAGCGTTAACAAGCTTACCTATTGATTGACTCATTTCAGCAGTAACTGTAGCGGTTAAGTTTCCGTTTGCAAAGTCAAACCAAACGTTTCCGGCAGGGCCAAAGGTTGTGTAAAAGTTTCTTCCTGTTTTTCCAATAGACCAATCAATACCGAAGGCCTTTGACTCAACAGTATCAACTTCCACAAATTCACATTTAATTTCTACCTGTCGAGGAGGAATATCAAATACAGAAATATCCTTTTGGAATTGCTTAATGGCACCACTGTCACCTCTAACCATAATAGAGTTGTTAAGATCATAAGGAACAATAGAATCAAAATAGGGATATCCTGTTGTAGGATCGCTGGCAAAATATGGGTCTAAGAATGATATGGAACCACCCCAGCCACCGCTTGAGCTACTGTTGTTATTATTGTTGCTATTGTTGTTATTATTATTAGAACTGTTATTTGATGATCTGCTACTTCTTGAACTGGAAGAACTGGAACTTGATCTTTGACCTGCAATAGAATTCAACTCAGCAGTTCTACCTGAACCGTCATTAATATATGGGTCAATGGAAGGAACAGAAATTTGACCGTTATCATAGTATTTAATTCTTGCATTGTGAGTCTTGTAATTGGTCAAACCATTATAAGACTTAGGAGCTGCACCATCATAAAAACCAAGGTTTCTCAAAAGTTCTGTTGCACCTACATGCTGAAGTTCAATAACCTTTACATCTCTGATAGGCATATTTGAACCAGCCATAAATGTAGCGTCTTCACCGTTAGAGGTTGCGGGAGTAATCTCAGGAGTTGATATGTTTGAAAGCAATGACTCAGGGTTAAATACAGAAGTATTACCCATATCAACAGAAGAACCACCAATTATATAAGTGCTTTCATCAACCTTCTTGAAATTGAGTCCTGAAGCTTGCATAATGTATGTTAAAGCTTTTTCCAAATCACAATTGTTAAGGTTGATTCTTATTCTCTTGTCCATTCTGGCATCATCTGTCATAATAATGTTTACGTCAGATTGTGCCATTAAATTAGAGATAACATCTCTCACCGGCATATCCTTAATGTTCAAGCTAACTGTGTTCTGCGCATATGCAAATACACTACAGAGAAGGATAGCTACCATTAAGAAAAACTTTACATAAGTCTTCAAATTAATCACAACATTTTCCTCCAAAATTGTGTCCTAAATATTATCTGTTACTGGATCTTGAAGATCTTGAACTTGAATTACTATTGTTATTGTTATTATTATGATTGTTATTATTGTTGTTGTTACTGCTTCCGCTGTTACCGGAGTTGTTCCAAACAACATCAGTATAATCATCACCATCCATAAGAGATAATATTTGGTAAGGACTGTTATAGTTTATCCTAATCTTCATAATAGGGTCTTCAAAGGATCTGGGCTTTAATGTGCCTTGAGTTCCACCCATACCTGTGGTTCCTCTTGCTGTACCCATTCCGGCGGGATTCATACCCGGGTTTACACCTGCACCGGTTGGAGTTCCTAAAGTAGGTTGTCCGATACCGACAGTTCCGGGAGTAACACCAATATTAGGTTGACCAATTCCTGTTCTGCCTGCAGTTCCCATACCTGTGCTATACTTGCTTGGATCGGGCATAATTCTATAAACACCGTCTTTGTATTCAAATGTAGCATTGATTTGGTTCAAAATAGCTGTTAAAACTACATCAAAAGGTTTATCGGTTAAGTTTAAAGTAACATAGCCGTTGTTTAAACCGTTTTCATAGTAAAAATCTTTTTGGTAATTTCTAAAAAGGTCCTCAATTGCTTGTGAAGCAGGAACATTATTGTATTTTACTGATACCTTTTCATTTTGTGCAAAGACTGATATAGCCATTATGCATACCATTAAAGCTAAAATCAAAGTTTTAATTTTCATAACTCTCTCCAAAAATTAAAATTTGTATTGATATTATATTCTCAAGACTTAAAAAGTCAAATTCCTAATACATATCACCCATACCTGGGTTCATCATTCCACCACCCATGCCGGGGTTCATCATTCCGCCACCCATACCTGGGTTCATCATTCCACCACCCATGCCGGGGTTCATCATACCACCACCCATGCCGGGGTTCATCATACCACCACCCATGCCTGGGTTCATCATTCCTCCACCCATACTTGGGTTCATACCACCGCCATAACCTGTGTTTCTTGAACTTCCATCAGTTAAGTTATACTTCCATTCAACATCTTCGCCAACAACTTTCAAGATTGCATAATCATCTCCGATACTCTTAAGCTCAGCTTCCATCTTTTCGGTTCCATAATAACCGTATAATAACTTATCACCTTCTTGAAGAGATTTGTAATCACTCCTTCCACCAAAATTAACTTCAAAGGATGCTGTCTTGCCTTTAGAGCCTGTCATAATACTTGATAATCTTATATTACTTGGCTTGGCATAAAGATAAGCGTTTACAGCGTCTTTTTGCTTTTTCTCTTCTTCGGCTTTTTTAGCGTCCGCTTTATCCTTCTCTCTCTTAATATCTGCAGCCGTCTTAACATAACCTATCTTGGTTTCACCGGGGATATAATCTGTAAATGAAATAGCAGCTAAGAGATCGGGAATCTTCCAATCCACACCTTCTCTTGCCATTCTTGCCTTTACAGCATTACCAAAGGTTTTTGTTTTGCTTGCTTTTGCAACACCTATTGGAGCAAAAGGATCAAGTCGTCCTGCTTCTTGAGGTTTACCCTTATAAGATGCGGAAACAACAGCAACAGCACTATCACCGGTATCATCAGCATTTGCAATACCTGTTGGCATTCCGGCTGAAGGTCCAGTCATACCGGCTGGTCCCATACCTGTGCTTGGCATTCCTGTAGGTCCTGACATTCCGGCAGGTCCTGTGGCACCGGTTGGCATTCCGGCGGGTCCACTCGGCATTCCGGCAGTTCCAGTTGGACCAATACCCGGAGTGGTTGATGATGCGGTGGAAGAACCTGAATTACGATTTAGCAGAACCCCTACCAATATAGCAATTCCCAAAACCAGCACAACCAATATGGCAATTGCTATAATCTTATTATTTTGATCTTGTAATAATTCTTTAATTTTGTCCATAAAACTATCCAGTTACTAAATTAATTTATACAATACACAAATTATCTTGTTGGGGGCATACCTGCACCTGTTGGAGGCATTCCAGCACCTGTTGGCATACTTGCTCCACCCGGCATACTTGCTCCACCCGGCATTCCTGTTGCTCCGGGCATACCTGTAGCTCCCGGCATACCGGCACCACCGGGCATTCCTGTTGTACCGGGCATACCTGCTGTGCCTGCCATTCCTGTTCCGTATCCGGCACCGGCTGCTGCAGCTCCACCACCGGGAGCCATTTCTATCTTAGCACCACCGCTTGTCCAAGGAATAACATAACAAGTAATTCCATAAGAAGCTGTCACTCTGTTAGGATCGTCACCTTGCATTGTCATGGTAATACTGCTAGCATTAACCAATACCAATCTCGGAGCACTGCTCCATCTTTCCATATTATCTAATATAGATTTATAGTCACCGGTAACTGTTACGTTTCCTGTATATGTTATATATGGTTGATCAAATAAAGAATCGTTTGGGTTGGTAGGAGGATTGGGAACACTCAAGTTTATGGTTGTAGTCACGTTCGGATCATTTCCGAAAGCTTCCAAAACCTTCTTAATATTAGAATATTCTCGCCAATAATCAATCATACCTGTGTCTCTTCTGCCAAAGTCAAGCATAGGCATAAATCGACTCATATATGTATCATATAGTTTTTCAGCCATATCAGCTTTTCTGAATTCCTCTATCTTCTTTTGCTCTGTTTGTGCCAGTAAGTTTGCATCGTATTGTGCCAAAGGTTGGTATTCGGAATTCTTTGCCTCAAGTTTTTCTCTTGCAGGCTTTATGGCAAGAAACCATAAAAGACAACCCACACCAATTATTAGGACAATTCCAATGATTGATACTAACAACCTATTAAACTTTATCTTCATTGATTCACCCTGGAAATATTATTTTATTAAATACTAATCGTCAGAACTTGAATTTGCGGCTCTTTGACCGGGAGAGCCTGCTGCCATTTGGCTTGCACCGGGGATAGCTGCAGCACCGGGTATACCGTTAACTGAGCCGGGCATACCTGCACCCATTCCGGGTCCCATACCGCCCACTCCCGGGCCTCCCATGGTTCCACCCATTCCCATGCCCATACCGCTGGCATCAGCACTTACGGGAGTAAGTGAAAATCCGGGACTTGAAAGAGCTTTCTTTAATGTAGCTGAAACTGTAAAGTTAATCCATGTGCTTGAAGATGAATTACCGATTGTAGCACCGGGCATACCTGCAACACCACCGGGCATACCTGCAACACCCGGCATACCGGGAGTAGCACCCATTGCACCGGGAGCACCTATAGGAGCTCCTGTCATTGCAGATGTGGTTGGAGCTGTTGTAGCGGGAGCAGCAATAGCTGAAGGAGACATTCCTGCACCTGCCGGAGCACCGGGCATACCTGAAGCACCGGGAGCACCGGGCATACCTGCGGGAGTACCTGCACCACCGGGCATTCCGAGAGTTCCGCCGGGTCTTCCCATTGTTGAACCTGAACCGGTTCCGCTTCCCATACCATCAACGGTTAAAGTAATACTTCCCGCATTAAATGTATCTGATGCTTGGTAAAGGTTAAGAATATATCTTGCTATATCGTTAAGACTTCTTGCACGACCTCTAATAGTTACGCTGGTTCCGTTAATTGAAAGAGATGTATATTGAACCTTTTCGTAAGTCCATCTTGCAACTTCATCAAAGGGTTCGTGAATTGTCTTATTGAAATCCAAAACCTTTTGAATTGCGTCTACACGAATTTGGTAATAAGCAACTTCGTTTTGTCTGTTAGCGATTTCTTGATTAATAGCGTCAATCTGTGATTTATATCCGTTTGCAATATCAATCTTGTTCTGAACTTCAGCGATTTGCTTATCGATTTGCATTTTCCAGAAAATACCACCGATTATCATAGCTATTAATATAGCTGCGAATAGCCAAATGAGACCCTTTGCTGCTTTGGTTTCATAATAACTTTTTGGTAGTAGGTTAATTTTTACATACATTAAGCTTATTTCTCCTAACAGATTCTATTCAACGAAATCACGCATAGCCAAACCAATGGCAATAGGATAAATTGAATTCAAGTCTTCAAATATATCCATTTTGGTTTGAGTCATTCGGAATTTTAAAACGTCTCTTGGATTTCCTTTCATAACCTCAATACCCAAATATTCGTTAAGGAATTCATCCATTCCCGGTATTTTACTGGTTCCGCCGGTTATGATTAATTTTTGAACATTTATACCTGTGTTATTATAATATTCGTCCAATTGGAAACGAATTTCGTTCTGTAGGTTTTCAAGTTGTTCAAGAAGCATTTGACAGATATCATTACTCTTTTCTTGGTCTACTTCTTTAACCTTTTGATTTTCCTGTCTTCCGGAAGCATCTGTTTGGTCTTCAAGGTCTTCAAGTTTAAACTGTTTACCTGACTTAGCGGCAACTTCTTCCTCTAACTTTTCATTTTCTTCTTTAATATCAAAGTTTCCATCAAAAGCAGGTTCGGAATTGCTTGCTTCAGCAGATTCTGTTGCTGTTTCATCCTTTTCAAAGGGTTCTCCACTTTCGGCCTCAAAGGGCTCATCATTCTTTTCAAAGGGGTTCTCTTCACCTGTCGTTTCAAAAGGATTATCTGATGCTGTTTCAAAAGGATTAGACTCTCCTTCTACACCATCAAATTCAAAAGGATTTTCTTCTGTGTTTTGACCTGCATAAGCAGGATTATAATTAGGATCGTCAAAAGCTGTATCAAAACTGCTGCTGTCAAATTCAAATTCATTGGAATATTTCTTGTCATAATATTCCTTAATTATATCTAAATTAAGCATAGCATAATCTTTCTTCATTTCTTCGGCTTCTTGAATGCTAATGCCTAATGTGTTGGAAATTTCTCTTGTAAAAGTGTTTCCCGCAACACTTATTCCCATTCCCGGGTTCTTTATTGTAGTGCCATCGTAAACACACATGGTTGACTTTGATGCACCTAAATCCAAAATACCACAAATAGGTTCTTCTCTTGCTATAGCTGTATCAACAAGACTTCTTCCCATAGCAAGCTCACCCACTTCTATAGCATCTAATGTCAAACCGGCAAGTTTGGTCACCTTTAAAATATCTTCAACAAGCTTTCTGTAACTTGCAACAACAAAAACTTTTGTGGATTGAGCACCTTCTTTATTGCCCGGAAGTTCAACAAAATCAAATTCAGTGTCATAGCTTGAGTGAGGGAACAATCTCTCAACTTCATACTTTACACTTAATCTAATTTGCTTAACACTGTCACTCTTAGGAACCTCAAGAGTTCTAACCAAAGTATTAGTGGGAGCAGTTATAGCAACCACAGCTTTTTTACAAGTGGTTCCGCAATCTTTACAAAGCTTTTTAATTATGGAAGCCAATTGACGAGGGTTTTGAATATCTTCATTTACAAAGATATCATCAAGCATAGGAGCTTCACCCAAAGCTATAACAGTAATGCCATCGGCATCTGCTTCTACCTCGGCTACCTTTACTGAATTGGTACCTATGTCAATACCAAGTAATTTTCCGCTTGTTAATTTTTTGTCAGCCATATGAGTTTCCTATAGTGTTCTTTCAAAAAATAAGTTTATCCATATATATTATAACAGATTTTAAAAAAATTTTCCAATTTTAAAACCATTTTTTTATACTATGGTATATATATATTATAACACAATAACAAATAAATTTCTACTTATAA